>CAYSWE010000214.1:0-7878 GCA_964434515.1 uncultured Phycisphaerales bacterium
CGAAGGGAAGATACGCGGGCTTTGCACTCACCAGCGACCGGGTCCTGGAGGACGAGAAGCTCGTGGCGAGGCTCCGCGCGAGTCGGGTCGCGGCCGTTGCAAGCCTCGTTGGTCTAGGCGGCCTCGGACGCGGCGGCGCCACGCTCGAGAAACCGCTCGGGCTTCCCGATGGCGTGACGCCGCTGGCGCGCTTCGTGTTTCGTCTCGGGCATTCCCTGCGTCACCCTGTGTTCGGTCCGAAGGACATGGTTGCCAAGCTTCGTCAGTCTGGCTTTTGGGAGTGGGAGGGCGTGCAGAGCGCTCTGTTCGTCGACGAGGATGGTGAACCACGCTCCCTTACCGAGTTTCGCTTCGGGGCGGATGAGGTGGCCCCGTCGTTCTTCGAGTGCTTTCGTCCCAGCGAGCGCTCGTTGGGTGACGCAGCCACAGGGCTGCCGCGCTCTGCGCTCGGAGCTCTGCATTTGGCGATCGATGCCAAACACACGACGCGCTGGATTCGCGAGGGACTCCCCAACGCTCACTCCGGAGCACCGTTGGACCTGGACCGTGCGCTCGCGGCGCTGCGGGCGCTCGCCGGCTTCGATGTGCAACCGGGTCGGCCCAGCCTGGAGGGGCTCGACGAACTCACGGTCGGGCTGCTTCCGCCAGCCGCGGGGAGCCTCCTGCCGGAACTCGTGTTCGTGCTTCGGACGCCGGCGCGGGCGGGACAGGTCGACGCGATCTTGGGCAGGGTCGGCACCCTGCTCGGAGGTGACGGCGACGTTCGAATCCGGACGCTGGGTCGCGGCGAGGACGCGATTCGCTATGTGTCGATGCGCGGTGTTCGGGCTGGGATCGATGCTGACGCGAGGACGACGATGTTGTTCCGAGGCTTGCTCGGCGGAGGGTTCGTCTCGGTGAAGCGTGTGGGGCCGCGGCTCTACGTTGGCTGCAACCCACGGACGTTGCGCAAGCTCATCCGGGCCGTGCGAGCGGGCGCGACACTCGCAACCCGGCCGGGGTTTTCGGAGCAGTTTCCGAAGGCGGCGGGACGTGCGCTCGAGGCATGGTTCGACTTTCCGACGATCGATCGCTCGTCGCAAGCTCTGCTGCCGACGTTGTCGTTGTTTGTGGTGTCCGTGTTGGCCAACCGGCGACAGTGGCAGGGCCTCGCGCTGGCGGGGCGCGGTCCCGTGCGCCTTGGCGGTGGACCGGCGCGCCCAATGGGCAGACTTACCTTTCCCGTCGCTGAGGATTTCGCAGCGGTGATGACCGAGGAGTTCCTCTGGAGTGAGCGATCGCCGCATGCTCTCCTGCTCCACTCGCGTGGTGGAACCGTCCTGTCCCCTGCTGCGTGGGCCGCCCTGATTACGGCAGGCGTGGCATGGAACGACCTGGTTCGGATGATGGCCGACCCCTGAAACAGCGTGTCGTAGTCATTTTTTCTATCAAAAACTCCCGACTCGCGTCTTGCCGTACTTGGCGAGCACTTGGGGGATCATGGCCTCAAGCGCTCTGGCGCGGTTCAGCGGATCTGGGTGCGTGGACATGAACTCGGGTTGTCGCTGGCTGAGCTTCGCCATGCGTTTCCAGAGCCGGACCGCCTCCCTCGGGTCGTAGCCCGCTTGCACCAGCAGTTCGAGCCCGTAAGCGTCGGCTTCGCTTTCGTGTTTGCGAGAGAAGGGCAGCACGGCGCCATACTGCGCCCCAAGTCCGAGCGCTTTCAGGATGAGGTTGTTCGTGCCCGCCGCTTCGCCGCCGGTGGCACCCTGGCTGAAGATGAGCGTGCCCGCCTTCATGAGTCCGTTGAGGACCATGTTTTGGCTCATGCGCTTGTTGCCATGGCGCAACACCGCGTGCGCAATCTCATGCGACATGACGACCGCGAGACCGGTTTCCCCCTTGGCGATCGGAAGGATGCCGCTGTAGACCGCCATCTTGCCTCCCGGCAGGCACCACGCGTTGACGATCTTGGGTGCGTCCAGGAGCTTGACTTCCCACGCGAATGGCTGACTGAAGTTCTTCGCGACATCCTTGTTGGCGTACGGGATCAGGCGGCGCATCGCGTTGTTCACGATTTGATAGTCCCGGCCGCTCTTGATCTCACGGAACTTCCCGGTCTCCTCCGGATAGGCCTCGAGCCCCATCTTGAGTTCTTGCTGTTCGGAGAGAAGCGTGAGCCCGCAGCTCGGAGCGCAGGCTAGTAGCAGAAGGACGCTGACTCGGAGGATCGGTTTCATGGCGCTGCTATCGTATGGGCGCATCGACAACGGAGCCACCCGAGCGCTAAGATCCTTCCGGCCGAGAGACGGCCAGGACTACGAAACATCCAGGGCGACCTTGGGAGAAGCACGGATTCATGGGGAAGAAGAAGCAAGGGGCGAACCGCGATCTACAGGAACGCTTGGCCGGTGACGAGATGCTGGAGAAGTTCTTCCGACATCTGGGGGGCTTGCAGATCGATCTCGACGAAGAGGAGCTCGAGATCGAATCGACGTTCCCGGACGATTCGTATCCGTTCGGCGTGGGAAACTACGAGCTGAGCCGAACGCTCGACCTCGAGGACCATCCGAAGGTGCGCGACGCGGTCAAGAAGCTCGTGGCGGCGTGTCACGAGGCGATGCTCAAGCGGGAGTCCACCTATGATGCGGATCGTTGCGATCGCTGCGTCAAGGCCGATTGCTGCACCATCGATCGCATTCATCTCACCGAGGCCGAGCGCGTGCGGATTCTCGCCTACATCGAGGTCGAGGACACGCCTGCCAACAGCAAACGCTACTTTGAGAAGGACGACGACCTCGCCGGCTACTATCGACACATCATGCGTCACAAGGATGGCGGCTGCTCGTTTCTCAAGGAGCAGGGTGGGATCATGCGGTGCTCGATCTACGAGGCTCGTCCCAAGGTCTGCCGCGAGTACGATTCGGGCTACTGCACCGAATACACCAAGCTGCTGCCACGTCGAGCTCCGCTGAAGGTCTAGTGGCGCGGCCGAAAACCCGGCATGGCTGCGACGCCCGCTAGCACGCACCCTGCAAAGCCGGAAAGCCTCGACAAAACAGGTAGCGTGTCGCAGGAGTCCGTTCCCGCTCTCGGGGGCCCTCGCTCGAAGTTGCGAACGAATTCTCGCGTGAGCCCCAAGCTCACCGGCCTGTCTTGCCGAAAGGACTTGGGCTCCCCCGTCCCCCCCGGATCCCGAGGACTAGCATGAAGACTTCAACTGATTCCTGGGCGCCAAAGACCGGCGCCCAGTCCCTGTCGCATCCCGAAGCTCGAACCGCGCCGTCGCGCACGGGCGTCCTTGGCACGATTCTGACGGAACTCGCGTTCGGTGAAGACGAGCGTGAGGCCTTGGCCGAACTCGCCACGTGGCTCAGCGACGACTTGGACGAACTCGTGCACATTGCCGCGACGCGGGCGCGGTCCGTGGCGCTCGAGTCCGAAGGCGTGCAGGTGGCCGTGGACCCGCTCGGCACGCGGGCTCCGGTTCGGCCGTCCATCCGCAACTTGCGCCGGCACGCGGCGCGTCAGTGGCTCGTCGCAACGCTCGAGGGCAACTATGATAGCGCGTTTTCGCGGCAGGTCCGGCACACCTGGATGCCGATCCTGCTTGCCGAAGCGCACCACAACCGCGCCACTCCGGCCTTTGTCGGGGCCTTCCTGAGCTACTTCGAGGGCATCGTCGCGAGCCGCGTGGTCGACACGACCGCCGACAATATCGTGCCGTACTGGCGCATGCTGCATGCGTTCCGGCTGGCGATCTCCGTCCAGCGCCGGATCTTCGGCCTTGCGCCGGAGGCAGGCTAGTCGCAGGGATTTCCGTCCTTGACGCGGGGCGCGCTGGGCGTATCGTTTCCGCCCGACCAACGCGTGTACCCGTGGCTCAATTGGATAGAGCACCTGACTACGGATCAGGAGGTTGGGGGTTCGATTCCTCCCGGGTACGCCAACCGCCTCCGCCGATTCGTGGTGAAGGTTCCAGCGTGCAGATTGCGTACCTCAAGGGGGAGCTGGAGCTGATGTCGCCGTCGCGCGATCACGGATGGCTGAAGAAGATGAGCGCGGATTCGAGGCCGACGAATGCTAGGTGATCGGCGAGCACCGACCGACGCGTCCAGACTTCCCGACCGAGGTCGTGTGGACCCTGTGGATGCACGGCAGCTTCCACGTTTGGGCTCTGCGATCCGCCGGCTATACGCAGGTGGCACACAGCGAACTGCTTCCCGGGCTGGATCTCGACGAGTATCGGGCGCGCCCGAGGCTCCGTTGACTCCGGCGTTCTCCGCGATCAGAACCAAAACCGTAGGCCGAACACGATCGCAAGTTCGTTGCGCTTGTTGCCTGCGCTGCGGACGAGCCTGCCTGTCTTGCCAAGCCAACGAATCCAGTTGATCCCAATGTAGGGGGCGACTTCGCGGCGGACTTCATAGCGCAGGCGTAGTCCAAGGTCGGTGTAGTTGACGCCTTCTCCAACGCCGAACTCGGGAACGCTGCTGAACGCGATTTCGGTTTCGAAACGCGGTTGCAGGATCAGGCGCTGCGTGATCAAGAAGTCGGTCGTCGCGGTAAGGCGGGCCGAAAGGTCTCCGTCTTCGCTGACGAACAGCGCGGGCTCCACCTCGAACTCATACGGCGATAGACCCTGGAGGCCGACTACGCCGAACCAGCGTCCGGCTCCAGTGCCGGACGCCCAGCGTCGGTCGTAGCGTGCTCCGACCTGGACATCCCAGAAGGGCGCGATCAGGCGGCTGAGTAGCGCCTGGACTTCGATCTCACCGTCGGAGGGACCGTCGACGGAGAGCTCTCCTTCGGTCTTGAGCCATAGGCGCGTGTAGTCACCGCCGTACCAGCCCTGTGCTTCCCAGCGAAGAAGGTCAGCCCCGGGCTGGCTCCGGTACTCCAGCTGCTCGGCCCGAACGAAACTGAACCACTGGTCGTCGTGAACCGGTCTTGGCCAGGCCCGCTGCCCCTGCGGCGCTGCCGACTCGATGCGCGAACTGTTGGGTTCGAGCTGGTCGGTCGGCGCTGGACCCGACGGAGTGCCGGCGCAACTCGCGAGCACGAAGACACTCAACCACGGACAACTCTCGAGCGCGGTCATTGATCCGAGTCCGCGCTGCTCGTCGGTGCCGAGACTCGCACGACGCGGAACATTCCCATTTCCATGTGGTAGAGGATGTGACAGTGGAAGGCCCAGCTGCCAAGCGCGTCGACGGTGATTTCGACGGACACTCGCTCCGCTGGCTTGACATTGACCGTGTGTTTTCTCGGCCAGTGCCGACCAGCTCCATTGTCGAGTTCCATCCACATTCCGTGCAGGTGTATGGGGTGGTTCATCATCGTGTCATTGACAAACGTCAAGCGCAGGCGTTCACCGTGGACGAACTCGATAGGACCTCCGGCTTCGGAGAACTTCTTTCCATCGAAGGACCACATGTATCGCTCCATGTTGCCCGTCAGGTGGAGTTCGATTTCCCGGCCGGGTGTGCGCTCGTCGCGCCGTGTTCGCAGGGACTGCAGGTCGGTGTAGACGAGGACTCGGTGACGCGCGTTCTCTAGCCCGATCCCTGGTTCGCTCAGTCGGCTCCCCGAGACCGTCGCGACGCTGGCGTTCCCCGCGCCGTGATGGTCGGGACCGTGCCGGACCGAACTGGGCCGCGACGCGGTCCTCTGCCGGTGCTGTGCTTCGCCCTTGCGGCCTGCACCCTGCATGGTCGCCATGCCCATGCCCATGTCACGCATCGTCAGCAGCGGTCGTGGTCGGCGCTCGGGGATGGCCGAAGCCAAGCCGGGCCCGGTCGCCAGAGTCCCTCGGGCGTATCCACTTCTGTCCATCGCCTCAGCGAAGATTGTGTATGCGCTGTGGTCCGATGGCGTGACGATCACGTCGAACGTTTCGGCGATGGCGATCCTGAACTCATCGACCACGACCGGCTGCACGTTCTGTCCGTCGGCCTGCACGATCGTCATTTCGAGTCCAGGTATCCGCACGTCGAAGTAGGTCGCGGCCGCGGCGTTGATGAATCGCAGCCGGACGCGCTGATCCGGACGGAATAGCCCTGTCCAGTTGGTTTCCGGCGCTCGCCCGTTCATGAGATAGGTGTAGGTCGACCCGGTGATATCGGCGATGTCGGTGCGGTCCATCCGCATCTTTCCCCAGGTCATCCTGCTCCGGAGGATCGTCGCGAGGCCGTCCTGGGCGATGGTCTGCCGCTGATAGTTGTAGTAGGAGGACTGCTTCTTGAGGCGCGCGAGCACGCGCGTCGGGTCTTCGAACGTCCAGTCAGAGAGCATCACGACGTGCTCGACGTCGTATTCGAACGGCTCGGGTTGGGCTGGATCGATGATCAGGGGGCCGAAAGCCCCAATCTGCTCCTGGAGGCCGGAATGGCTGTGATACCAGTAGGTTCCGCTTTGGCGCACGGGAAATCGGTAAGTGAACATCTCGCCCGGCGCAATCCCGGCATAGCTGACGCCTGGGACACCGTCCATCCGATACGGCAGAATCACGCCGTGCCAGTGAATGGAGCTGTCCGCAGAGGCAAGGCCGTTCGCGACGCGAATCGTGGCGTCTTCGCCCTCCTTCAGGCGAACCAGCGCGCCAGGCATCGAGCCGTTGATCGTGATCGCTTCTGTCGGTCGGCCGGCGACGGAGACGGGGCTCCGGCCGATGACCAAGTCCGCTTCCGGCGGGGCATGGAATGGCGTTCTGGTCGACTGGCGAACCAGCCCGCATCCCGTGAGTGTTGCGGCGGCTCCGAGCGAGGCGGACTTCCGTACGAACTCGCGTCGCGTCAGGGGTGACCCTCGCCCTTTGTGTGCCATGTTGCCCATCCGAGATTCTCCGATCTTGCTTTCGAACTCGGACCGTATACCGGGGGCGGGTATGCTGCAAGGAACGTAGCACATGGATCCGATGGGGATGGTCATATACCCTGCCCGGGTATCCGATTCCATGGCATTCTTGTCCGTGTGATCCAACTGGGAGATTCGTTCTCATGAGTTTCGAGACGTCCGAGCCGGCCGGTATCCAAGACCCGGTGTGCGGCATGCTCGTGCAGCCGACCGCTACAGCGCACAGTTCCGAGTTTGAGCACCAAACGTTCTATTTTTGCTCCGCACGTTGCTTCGACCGGTTTCGCCGCGATCCGAGTGCCTTCACGGGGCCAGCCGGCGCGCGACCGGAGCCTGAGGCGGCGATCTATACCTGCCCGATGCACCCGGAGATTCGGCAGGAACAGCCGGGATCATGTCCGATCTGCGGTATGTCGCTGGAGCCACTCGTGGCGAACGACGCGACGGCGGAGGATGGCGAGCTTCGTGACATGACGATACGCGCCGTCGGCGGGGCCATCCTCACGTTCCCGCTGCTCGTCCTCGCGATGGGGGACATGGTGCTGCCCGGCGAGCCGATCCACGAGTTCCTCGGTCGTGGGCTGGCCAGCTGGCTCGAACTCGCCCTCGCGACACCGGTCGTGTTTTGGGCGGCATGGCCGTTGCTGCAACGCTTTCGCGACTCGCTGCGGCGTCGCAGCCTGAACATGTTCACTCTGATCGGGCTGGGCGTCCTGGTGGCCTATGCCTACAGCGTCCTTGCGGTCGCGGTGCCTTCCATCTTTCCACCGGGCTTCCGGGACTCGAATGGCCGCGTTGCGGTGTACTTCGAAGCCGCCGCAACCATTGTGACCCTCGTGCTGTTCGGACAGGTGCTCGAACTGCGAGCTCGGAGCAGCACCGGCGCTGCGATTCGTTCGTTGCTGGATCTTACTCCGAAAACTACACGCCGAGTCTCGGCCGATGGGCTGGAGGAGGAGGTCCGGCTTGCGGAGGTCGAGGCCGGCGATCACCTGCGCCTGCGTCCGGGCGAGAAGGTTCCAGTCGATGGACGCGTGCTGGAAG
>CAYSWE010000215.1:0-7852 GCA_964434515.1 uncultured Phycisphaerales bacterium
CTCGCGGACTACCGCGCCCGTTTCCCCGAGGACGCTGGCCAGGATCCAGGCGAGCAGAGTGCGGAACGCGATGCGGCCGGCAGACTCCTGCGCTCGCTCTACAAGGAGCTCGTGCGCGAGCGAGTCACCGGTGCAAAGAAGCGTCTCGACGGCCGGGGACCCACCGACATTCGACCGATCTGGGGACTCATCGCGCCACTGCCGCGGGCGCATGGTTCGGCGCTCTTCACGCGTGGCGAGACGCAGGCCCTCGTGTCCTGCACGCTCGGTTCCGCGCGAGACGCACAGCGCATCGAGACCCCACACGGCTCCAAGGACAAGCGATTCCTCCTGCACTACAACTTCCCACCCTACTCGGTTGGCGAGACCCGCCCGCTGCGTGGTCCGGGACGCCGCGAAATCGGGCACGGCAACCTGGCCTACCGCGCACTGGCCCAGGTGATGCCCAGCTGGAAGGACTTCTCCTACACCGTCCGCGTGGAATCCGACATCACGGAGAGCAACGGTTCTTCTTCGATGGCAACCGTCTGCGGTGGATGCCTGGCGCTCATGGACGCGGGTGTGCCGATCGCCCGTCCGGTCGCCGGCATCGCGATGGGACTGATCCAGACAGCCGAAACGACCAGCATCCTGTCCGACATCCTCGGCGACGAAGATCACATGGGCGACATGGACTTCAAGGTGACGGGGACCGCCCGGGGCATCACTGCCGTGCAGATGGACAACAAGATCGGCGGCCTGACGCGTGAGGTCCTGGCTCGCGCCATCGCGCAGGCGCGCGCCGGCATCGACCACATCCTCGGCTGCATCACCGAGATCCTCGGGACACCGCGCAAGCAACTCGCCAAGCACGCGCCGCACGTGCACACGATCCGCGTGCAGAAGCACCTCGTCGGTCGCGTCATCGGACCGCGTGGAGAGACGATCAAGGGCATCCAGGCCTCGACCGGCGCGACCGTGTCCGTAGACGACACAGGCCTGGTAACGATCTACGCGTCGGAGGGACCGGCAGCCAACCGCGCGCTCGAGGCCGTGCGCCAGGTCGCAGGCGACGTGACCGTTGGCCAGGTCTACACGGGGACCGTCGCGTCGGTGCGCCCATTCGGCGTGTTCGTGCGCATCTATGACTCCGCTGAGGGACTCGTGGAATCGGCCAAACTCGAGGGCACTCCGCCCAAGCAAGGCAGCGAACTCCAGGTTCGCGTCACCGGCGTCGACCGACGCGGTCGCATCGTGCTGGAACCCGCGTAGAAGCCCGGCCGATAGCTCGAACTGGCATTCCGCAGTGGCAAAACGGTCGCCGGCTCCGTATCACAAATTGTGTGAGCAAGTCGATTTTCAATCTCATCGGCCTCAAGAAGGCCTACGGACTTCACGTCGTTCTCGACGAGATCTATCTTTCCTTTCTAGAAGGGTCGCGCATCGGCGTCATCGGCAACAACGGGGCCGGCAAGACCACGCTGCTGCGCATCCTCGCCGGCGTGGACAAGGAATACGACGGCGAAGCCCGCCCAGCGGACGGCCTCACCGTCGGCTATGTCCCACAAGAGCCGTATCTCGATCCCGCAACGACCGTGCGCGAGCAGGTCGAGCAGGCGGTCGCGCCGGTCCGCAAGCTGGTGTCGGACTACGAGGAGCTCGCCGCCAAAATGGCCGAGCCGCTCGACGACGACGCAATGCAGAAGGTCATGGATCAGATGGCCGCACTGCAGGACGAAATCGATCACAGAGATGCCTGGGAAGTCGATCGCCACCTCGATCAGGCAGCCCACGCGCTCGGCTTGCCACCGTTTGATGCGGTGGTCGAAAAGCTGTCTGGCGGCGAAAAACGCCGTATCGCGCTGTGCAAGGTCCTGATCGAACACCCAGACCTCTTGCTGCTCGACGAGCCCACCAACCACCTGGACGCAAACACAGTCCAATGGTTGGAGACCCATCTCGCCAACTACCAGGGCACGATCATCCTGATCACGCACGACCGCTACTTCCTCGACAACGTCGTCAACTGGATGCTGGAGGTCGAGCGCGCGAAGTGCATCCCCTACGAGGGCAACTACTCCACGTATCTCGAACAGAAGGCGGCGAAACTCGACGTCGAAAAAAAGCAGGAAGCAAGCCGCCAGCGCCGACTCAAGTCCGAACTCGAATGGATTCGGACCAACCCGAAAGCGCGATCGACCAAGAACAAGGCCCGGCTGCGCCGCTACGAAGAGATGCGGCAGGAGCAACGAGACATGGAAGAGGGCGCGATCGATATCAAGATCCCGCCCGGCAAGAAGCTCGGCAACCGTGTGCTCGAAATCAGTGGCTTGTGCAAGGGTTTCGGCGACCGAACGCTGATCGAAGACCTGACGTTCGAGGTTACTCCTGGAGCCATCGTCGGCGTCATCGGTGAGAATGGCACCGGCAAGACGACGCTCGTGAAGATGATCATGGGCCTGGAGGAGCCGGACTCTGGGACCATCGCGCTCGGCAGTACAGTCGAAGCCTGCTATGTCGATCAAAACCGGCTCTCCCTCGACGACGACAAGACCGTCTACGAGGAGATCACCGACGGCCAGAACGAGATCCCGTTTGGCCAGGGATTCATCGCCTCGCGCCAGTACCTGGCGCGCTTCAACTTCCGCGGTGAGGACCAGCAAAAGAAGGTCGGCGCGATCTCCGGAGGTCAACGCAACCGCGTGCAGCTAGCCAAGCTCCTGCGACACGGCGGCAACTTCATCCTGCTGGACGAACCGACCAACGACCTCGACCTCTCGACCCTACGCGTGCTCGAAGAAGCCGTCGCCAACTTCCCAGGCTCGGCGCTCGTCGTCTCCCACGACCGCTATTTCCTCAACCGAGTGGTCACCCACATCCTCGCCCTCGAAGGCGACGGCAAGTGGCGCTTCGTCCTCGGCGACTACGACACGTATCGCGAAATCAAGGACCGCGAAGACGGCGCCGACGACCCCAAAGGCACACACCGGCGCCTACGCTGACCGAAAAAGCGAGTCAGCGGATGCGGCGCCCGCGCCACTTGCCAATGGACTCCGGTTCCGGGCTCACCTCCGGCGGTGTCTGTATGGCTTCGGACATCTCTTGAGGTTGCTCGGCCCCGTCGCATCGTTCGGCATCGCGCGCATGCTCGTCCGCGGCGGTCGCGACTTCGAGTAAGAGCGGCAAGACCTTGAGCCGCACCTTGGCAACCTCGCGCAGCGCGCTTGCCTCGATGAACTCGAAGTAGCCATCGTGACTCTGGAACACGCGCTGGAACAGCATGCGTACTTGCTTCTCCAGGCCGTGCTTGAGGATCTCTGTTGGCACGACCCCCTCACTAGCCAGAAGCTCGCCCATGCGCAAACCGGAGCGGCTCTGCTTCGTAAGCATGGTCTGAAGCACGACTTCATCGAGCACGCCCTGCTCGACGAGGATCTCGCCGAGGCGCTCGCCTGGCGGCGAGTTGTCGCTGACTGCGTGCACGACGTCGCCGTTGACAAACTCGATGCGCGCCGTCTCATCACTGACTTCGAGCTTGAGGATGCCGCTCTTCTGCTGCGACGCGAGGAACTCGACGATACTGGCAACCGGCACGGTCGATGTATGGCCGTGCAGACCGTGCGTAGCGCGCGTGAACATCTCTGCCTTGCGATCGAGCCACTGCAAGACCGCCGCGAGTGAGAGCGCACGACCATCCACCGGCCGCGTCCCTTTCGGCACGCCGGGTAGAAACTCGAGCAGCCCTTCCATCGCGTTCGAGAGCCCATTGAGCTCGCGCCCCAGCGCCGAACTACGACGGCGCTCGTCGATCTCCCGCTCGGCAATCCGAGCCAGATTGAGCTTCTCGGCCAGATCGCGCGCATGCTCGCGCAGTTCCTGGCAGTAGCCGATCAAATCGCTCGTCGCTGTCCCGTCTCGCGTTTCCATCCGGTCCCCTCGAGAACTCGCGCCCTCCGAACAGCGACGGTCGTCCTTGCTATGATTCGACCGCTTCGCCAACACGACTGAACCGCGATACCCAGGAATGAGGCTGCCGTTGAATCGAGTCATGTCACACGTGAGACACGCGATCGCCGCAGGAATCGTTGGCACCGGGCTAACCGCGCAACTCCCTCGCCTCGCAGTCCTGCCGCCCGAACCTCGTAAGCTCCACGACACGGACTGGCTCATCGATGCTCGCCCGTTCCACGCCGGTGTGTTCCAAAGCGCCGACGGCAAGGAGCTCGTTCTGCGCAACGGCCTGGTTCGGCGCGCGTTCCGCCTCGAGCCCAACGCCGCCACGGTAGCCCTCGATATCCTCGAGACTGGCCAAGCCATGCTCCGCGGAGTGAAGCCCGAGGCCGTCGTGGTCATCGACGACAAGCGCTACGAGATCGGCGGGCTCCGCGGACAAACCGACTACGCCTTTCTCCGACCCAGCGTGGTCGACCAGCTCACGAAGAACCCGAGCGCCTTCGGCTTCTCGGGCTTCGTGATCGGTGCACCCGTCGCACCGTTTGGCTGGAAGCGCGTGCGCCACCACGACGAGAGCCGGGCGTGGCCGCCGCACGGTGTGGCTGTCCGGCTCGACTTCACGCCACCACCCTCGGCCACCGAGTTGCGCGGCATCCGCGTTGCGGTGCACTACGAACTCTACGACGGTCTCCCGTGCATCGCCAAGTGGATCGAGGTCCACAACGGCAGCCAGAGGCGCATCACGATCGACCGCTTCACGAGCGAAATCCTCGCAGTCGTCGAGCCAGAATCGCGGGGGGAAACACACAGCCTCGTGCCCTTCCGCCTACCCAACGTCTGGGTCGAGACGGACTACGCGGCCGGCGGATCGAATCGCAACGCCATGCGCTGGTCGGTCCATTGGGTTCCCGACCCGGACTATCGAACCCAGGTCAACTACAAGAAACAGCAGCCCTGCCTCCTCGAATGCCGACCCGGAGTCGGTCCAGACCAGGACATCGCCCCCGGCAAGAGCTTGCGCAGTTTTCGCAGTTATGTGCTGCTCCACGATAGTGAAGATCGCATGCGCAACGGCCTCGCCCGCAGGAAGATGTATCGCACGATCGCACCCTGGGTCACCGAGAACCCGCTGATGATGCATGTGCGCTACGCGGACGACAAGACCGTCAGGGCGGCGATCGACCAATGCGCAGCCGTTGGATTCGAACTCGTGATCTTGACGTTCGGTAGCGGCTTCAACATCGAAGACGACAGCAGTGCGAACCTCGCGAAGATGAAGTCCTATGCAGACTATGCCCGCGCCAAGGGGATCGAAATCGGCGGCTACTCGCTGCTCTCGAGCCGCAGGATCGGCGGCGGCAATGACATCGTGTCGCCACCCGGTGAGAAGCCCACGCACGGTAGCTGCCCGGCACTGACGAGCGCATGGGGCCAGACCTACTTCCGTAAGCTGCGCGCGTTCTTCGAGAAGACCGGCTTCGACATGCTCGAGCACGACGGCCCCTATCCAGGCGACTTCGATGTCACCGCGCGACCTCCTCTGCAAAAGGGCTACGCCGACTCGCAGTGGGCGCAGTTCTGGATCAGTTCGGGCTTCTACCGCTGGTGCCGTGAGCGCGGGATCTACCTCAACACGCCCGACTGGTATTTCCTGGCGGGGTCCACGAAATGCGCGATGGGTTATCGCGAGGTCAACTGGTCGCTGCCGCGTGCAGATCAGGTCCTGCACACGCGCCAAAACATCTACGATGGGACCTACACCAAGACGCCGAGCATGGGCTGGATGTTCGTCCCGCTCACGCAGTACCACGGCGGCGGCGCGGCGGCTACGGTCGAACCCCTGCACGAGCATCTCGATCACTACGAGAGGATGCTCTCGTCCAACCTCGCTGCGGGTGTGCAAGCGTGCTACCGCGGTCCGCGTCTCTTCGACACCCCCGAGACCAAGGCCGCAGTAACCAAGTGGGTGCACTGGTTCAAGCTGCATCGCGACATCCTGGAGAGCGACATCATCCAGAGTTCGAGCCGGCGCGCCGATGGCCGCGATCTCGACTGGCTCCTGCATGCCAACCCAAGGCTCGACCAAACGGGCATGGTCGTCATCTGGAACCCTCTCGACCGACCGATCGAGCGCACCCTCGCGATCAACGTCTACTACACCGGTCTGCGCCACGCCGCCCTGCTTCGCCAGGCCGATGGACCAACGAAGAGGATCCGAGTGGACCAACAAAACCGCGTGAGAATCCCCGTGGTCGTGCCGGCCCAAGGCTTCACCTGGTGCACACTATCCCCCACGAAGAACTAGCCCGTCAGTTGAGTTCGACAAAGACCTCGACGTGCGGCTCGTGGTAGTTGATCGGGACCTCGATCTCCACCCAGCCCAGCGAATCGTCGCCAACGATCAGACGAATCACGGCTTCGTCGTCGTCGGGAAACGATCCGATCACGGCCGCACCGGCCTCGTTCTCGACGAAGCCGATGTCGCTGCGCGCCAGCTCGCGAGGGCCAAACACCACCTCGCCATCGGCGTCGGTGTAGTCCTTGGACCAAGGCTCCTTGCCCTTGCAGACACACGCGCTCCACTCGTTCCAGGCTTCCTTGATGCGAACCTCGACGTCCTTCCACGCGAAGCCATCCTTGTCGTGAACAAACACGGTCAAGGAAACCTGAGCATGCCTCTCATAGACAGGGCCACCGCATCCAGGAACCGGGAGCGCTAGCAGGAAGAACAGAAGCGGGACGAGCTTGCGGGGCATTGGCACGGAGCCTCCTTTCGAGCGGAACACGATGCCCTCGCCCCGCAGAAGGCGTGCCAGACGCAACATCCCCGCATCCCCGGCAGGAAGGCCACGCCGCTCTCCGGGCTGTCTCCCATGAGAGACAGCCCGTGCCAATCAGTGTCCCGCGCCCTTCGACAGAAGTGCAAAGACCTCACGCGGCTCGGAGGTCTGTGGTTTGGTCCCGTCGTAGAACCGCAGGGCAGGGATACCGCGGATGCCGTACTGCTGCGCGACCGGTCCAGCACGCGCTTTGTCCGAGAGATCGATCTTGCGAAGGCGAGTCGGCAGCTTTTGCCGCTTGATGAGAGCCTCCAACTGAGGCTCGAGGGAGCGACACGACGGTCACCAGTCGGCGGTGAACAAGAACACAGTCCGAATACCCGGCGCCACGTAATCGGCAAGCGCCACGCGCTCGCCGCGCGAGATCGTCTCGACGAGGGCTCCGAGCGCGGACGACGCGCCACCGGCGGCCGGCCCCGATGCAGACGGTGTGGCTCGACTGTCGACAACGACATAGCCGATGACACCCGTAACCGCGAGCGAGAGAAGAACCAGCACCGCAATGACAACCTTCATGCACAGGGTTTCGACAGGGTGGGACCGTCTGACCAACGCGTCCCAGGATCGTCCACTGCCAAGGGCGCCCAGGGCCGGCGTAGCCGCTGGCGCGGTGCTCCTGCTTGCGTGCAGCAGCGTGCCAACACACAAGCCACCCGCTCGGGAGAATCATGACACCAGGGATCTGCGCTCGGTCGAAAGCTGGTGCGTGCAGCTGCAGGGTCTCGAAAAGACCGGCGCGCTCGATCGCTTGGCGCGCGCCCGCGTCGACATGCTCGTCCTCGAACCCATGCGGAGCATTCGCGGTAGCGAGCAGTTCGCGATGCGCGCGCTCGTTGCCCGGATCCATGCCGGCCGCGGCAGCAGCCGCACGAGCCGCCTGTGTCTCGCCTACATGAACATCGGACAAGCCGAGGACTATCGCTGCTATTGGCAATCGAGCTGGAAGGCCCCTACCAAGGAGAGTGTGGGAAGTCCAAAGTTCCTCGTCGCCGTGGACCCCGATGGCTGGGAGGGCAACTATCCCGTGGCGTTCTGGACCCGCCGCTGGAAACGCGTGCCATTTGGCTCGCCGAACGCAC
>CAYSWE010000216.1:0-7850 GCA_964434515.1 uncultured Phycisphaerales bacterium
GGTGCGCGCCTCTTGCGCAACCGCGGTGGTTCGCCGCCGGGGTTCACGCTGGAGCCGGCGATCGACTCGGCTCCCTATGGCCCCGGGCAGGGCGACTGCGACGTGGGCGCGATCGATGTGAACGGTGATGGGCTCCGCGACCTCGTCCTGCGTTGTTCGAAGACTCAGCAGATCGAGTTTCGTGCCGGCGATCGCAACGGGAGGTTCTCGTCGGTGCCGGTCGTGACGCCCTTGGATGCAGACGTGCGTAGCCTGGCCACCGGAGATTTTGATGGCGACGGATTTGGCGATGTGGCCGTGGCGCGGCCGGCGAGCGAGACGATCTTGATCCTGGCCGGGAGCGCGCGCGGTGAGCTTCGGCCGATCCATAGTTTCCGTGCCGAGGGCGGCCCGCACGTCCTGCGCAGCGCCGATATCGATGGCAACGGCACGGCGGATCTCATCGTCAGCAGCCGAGCGGCCGACGGTCCGCTGATCTGCTCGCGGCAGGGCGGCAAGTTCGTGGCGTGGCGGGCGCGGCTCGGCGGCACCTCGCTCGTGCTCGCCACCGGCGACCTCAACGCCGACGGCGCGGTCGATGTCGTGGTTGCCGACGCATTGGGCTCCGACCTGCGTGTGCTCGTCGGCGACGGACACGGTGGTTTTCCAACCCTGCAAACGATTGCCGGGACCTACCGCGCCGTTGCCGGTACCCTGTCCGACCGCGACGGCGACGGCAAGCCCGACATCGTCGTGCTCGGGGCGTCCGCACGCCTCGGTATGTATCTGAATCGTTCCCGCTAACCGCTGCTCCTGACTTGGCAAGCCGACCGTGACCGCCTCTCTCTCAGCCTCCTCCGATGTTCTTGGTGTCATTCTCGCTGCCGGCAAGGGGACGCGCATGCTGCCGTTCTCCGAGCAGTACCCAAAACCGATCCTGCCGATCGGTGGCAAGCCGCTGCTCGTTCACCAGATCGAAGCGTTGCGCGACCTTGGCATTCGCGATCTGGTGGTCGTGATCGGGCATCTCGGCTACGAGATCGTGCGCGCTCTCGGCGACGGTTCCAAATGGGGCGTCCACCTGCGCTACGTCGAGCAGGAGGAGACACTTGGCATTGCGCACGCGCTGTGCAAGCTCGAGCGTCATGTCGACCGCCCGTTCTTTCTGTTCCTCGGGGACATCTTCTTCGAGACCGAAAACCTCGGGCGCATGCTCGAACAGCTCGGCGGCGGCGGCAAGGCCGACACGGCTGCCGTGTTGGCCGTCAAGCGCGAACACGACCGCGAGGCGATCCGCCGGAACTTCGTCGTGCATGTGCGCGACGACGGTTCCGTCTCGCGCGTGATCGAGAAGCCGCGCCGGCCGCGCACGGACCTCAAAGGCTGTGGGCTGTACCTGTTCGACGTCGCGTTCTTCGATGCGGTTCGCCGGACTCCACGAACGGCGATGCGCGACGAGTATGAGATCACCGACTCCATCCAGATCTTCATCGATGACGGCTGGCGCGTCGAGGCGGCCGAGGTCGTGCGTGACGACCTGAACCTGTCGTTCCCGTCGGATCTGCTGCGGCTCAACCTGCACTATCTCGAGTCGCGTGGCCTGGACCACATCGTCGGCGAAGGCGTGATCGCCCCCGAAGGGACCAAGATCACCAACTCGGTTGTCATGGACGGCGTCGAGTTCGCACACCCAGTCCAGGTCGAGCGCGCCCTGATCCTGCCGGGCACCCGCGTCGATCGCCACGGCCTGGTCGACCGGTTGATCCTGGCTCCCGGCGTGGAAGTGCACTGCGCCGGGCTGTTCGACGTCTGATCGAATCTGGATTCCGCGGCAGTCGAGGGGGAGCTATCCTCCGTGGCGAGCGCCTGCAAGGCTCCGATTCTGATCCAGCCCAACGAAGGAGGCGACATGGTTGCGGTCCCAGCGTCCCAGCTCCCCGCGGCGCCCTGTTCGACGACGATGTCGCTCTCATTCCGCGCTTCGTGCGGCGTTCCGTCGTTCAGAGTTCGCGAAGGAAGATCGTCCGTCGCGACGGCTGGTATCCCTTGTCCTCAGTGTGGTCCTTGTCTTTGGTGTCGCCGGGGCGGCTACGCGGGCACGCGTTCAACCCCAATCGCGGTGGCTTGCGAGCATAGGTCTCACCGATGCCAAGCGGCTCGGGACATGGGAGTGGACGTTCACGTACCGGGCCGGGGGGCTCGCCAGCGCGCGGTTCCGCGTTCTTGGCGACCTTCTTCGTAACCTGCGGCACGGAGCGCCGGTGGGTATGAAGGCGGCGATAGCGCAACGTGCCAAGGATTATCTCGGCTACGCGGCGATTGGCAGACGGTACCCTGTCGGTGTCGCGATACCTCCGACCTTGGATCACATCGTCTTGCGATTCCGAGACGTCGGAGAGTCGCGAGGCATCGAGGCTCGTGTAGCCATGGTCGACAGCCTGGGCCAGACGGCACGTGAGGTATGGGGGACCTTCGTACAGGGGCGGCCGAGGAGCCTCGGAACGCGCAACTTCTACTCTGGAGCTGAACAGCTTCGAAACGAGTGGCGATTCGAGCCCATACGTTATTCGAGTGCTGTCAAGGTGCCGGACTTCTTGGATCTCGCTCTGACGCCGACGGAAGCCACAACGATCACCGACTTGCGGGGTGGGGGGGACGAGACGTTCGACCCGCGCAACGGAATCCCAAAGCGGCCGCGCCGCTCCACTGTGCAGCCAGAAGTGGTGTTGCTCGCCGACTCGACCCCGGTCCCCCGCGACGCTGACAGCGAATCGGTCCTGGAGTTTCACGACGATCACGGCGGAGCGCGACCTAGTGCTCCGTGGCGCATTTTCTGGTGGAGTCTCGGTGGGATCTGTGTGGCGGTACTGGGGTACCGGATCTGGCTGGCGATGAGAAAGTGACGCGCTGCTACACCTAGCTGCAAGGTGCGTCGTGCGCTACGGGCTTCCCCGTCGTCCCGAGAAGACTCGCCTGATCCCCTACTGCGGGCCGCGCCCGGGCGCGGCATGTCACGTACCGATCGAATCTGGATTCTGCGGCAGCCGAGGCGCCATACTCAGGTGCATGATTGCATCGAGACGGGTGTGGCTGGCGTTGCTGTTGCTCACGGCCTGCGCCGGCGGCCGACCGGGGCCGGTTCTTCGGGACGCGAAGACGTTTCCGGAGGCGGATTTGCTGATCCTCGCGGCGCGGGTGCATCGGCTGGATGGGAAGCCGGGCGGAACCGCCGTGGTCATTCGGGGGTCGCGCATCGTTGCCGTGACTACGCATGATGGCGCGTTGCGCTATCGGGGTGGGCGCACGCGGATCGAACGACTGCCGGGGGGGCATGTCTTTCCGGGCATTCAGGACGCACATGGTCACCTGGCTTCGCTGGGAGCGAAGGGGGTCGACCTGCGCGGAACGCGGAGCATGGCGGAGCTGGTGGATCGCGTCACGGCGTTCGCTGCTAGGGTTCCGGCGGGGCAGTGGATCCTCGGCCGTGGTTGGGACCAGAACTTATGGCCCGGCAAACGCATGCCGGACCATCGAGAGCTGTCGCTGCGCGTCACCAAGCACCCGGTCTTGCTGCGACGTGTCGATGGCCATGCCGCACTGGTCAACGCGCGTGCGCTCGAGCTCGCCGGCGTCGACCGCTCCACCAAGGCGCCGGACGGAGGGCGGATCCTGCGCTTGGAGTCGGGCGCGCCGTCCGGGGTGTTCGTCGATCGAGCCATGCAACTCGTGGCGCGGCATGTGTCGCGTGGGTCTGGTCTGCCGGGACCGGCGATGGCGGCGCAGCTCCTTGCGGCGCAGAAGGCGTGTCTGCGGGTCGGCATTACCCGGGTTCACGATGCCGGCGTCAGTGCCGCCGCTCGGCGCGCGATGCGCGAGCTCGAGCGCGACGGACGTTGGAAGCTCGGCGTGTATGGGATGCTGCCGGCGCCGAGTTCCGCGGATGCACTGCCGGCGCTCGAGGACCCCGATCCGCGCGCGCGCATCCGCTTCCGGGCGGTCAAACTCTATGCCGATGGCGCGCTCGGCTCGCGTGGCGCCGCGCTGCTCGAGGACTACACCGACGAAAAGGGCAACCGCGGGTTGCTGACGACTCCTGTGCAGGTGCTGCGCGCGCAGGTCGATTGGTGCCGGGCGCGTGGCTACCAGCCGTGCATCCATGCGATCGGCGATCGGGCCAATCGGATCGTCTTGGACGCTTATGAGCAGATCCTGAGTGCTGCGGAGCGCACGGCGCTGCGCCCCAGGATCGAGCATGCGCAGGTGCTCGCGGCGGTCGATGCACCGCGCCTTGCCCGGCTCGGCGTGCTTGCGTCCATGCAGCCCACACACTTGACCACGGACATGCCGTGGGCACCGGCCAGGCTCGGCCCCGACCGCGTGCGCGGTGCCTACGCGTTTAAGACGCTGCTCGAAGGCGGCACGCATCTTTGCTTTGGCTCGGACTTTCCGGTGGAACCCGAGAACCCGTTTGAGGGCGTCTTTGCCGCCATCACGACCCGACCGCCATCCGATCCTGGGCATGCGCCGTTGCGTCCGGACCAAGCGCTGTCGCGCGTGCAGGCGCTGCGTGCGTTCACGACGGGCGCGGCGTTCGCGGCGTTCGAGGAGAGCGTGCGCGGGCGGATCTCGCCCGGCTTCGAGGCGGACCTCACCGTCGTGGATCGCGACCTGCTGGATCCGGACGTGCCAGCCGAAGCGATTCTCGCGACCAAGGTGCTCGTCACCGTAGTGGGGGGCGAAGTCGTGTATCGTCTGGGCGAACGATGACGCTGACCACAAAGCGCGCTCAGCTCGAGCAGAGCCTCGCGACGCTGCCCGGCGCGCTCGTCGCATTTTCGGGCGGAGTCGACTCGACCGCGTTGCTCTGGGCTGCAAGGGTCGCACTCGGGTGCGCCCGCGTGCTGGCCGTTACCGCCGACAGCCCGTCGTATCCGGCGGCCGAGAAGGCCGAGGCCATGGCGTTGGCGCGCGCGTTCGGCGTCGAGCACCGCATCCTGTCGACCGACGAGCTGGCGCGCGCCGGCTACCGTGAGAATGGCGCGGACCGCTGTTACTACTGCAAGACGGAACTCTTCGAGCAGGTCGCGCGTGCGATTCGTGCGTGCGACTTGCCCGATTGGCCGGTGCTCTATGGTGCGATCACCGACGATCTCGGCGACCATCGTCCGGGGGCCCAGGCGGCCAAGGAGCACGACGTGCTCGCGCCGCTGGCGGCCGCCGGCATGGACAAGCTCGACGTGCGTGCCTATTCGCGCGAGGAGGGTCTGCCGACCGCGGACAAGCCATCCTTTGCCTGCCTGTCTTCGCGCGTTCCGTACGGCACCCCCATCGACGGCGAGCTCTTGGGGCGACTCGAGGCCGCTGAGGATCATTTGCGATCGCGCGGTTTCCGTCAGTTCCGCGTGCGCCATCACGGCGCCACCTGTCGCATCGAACTTGCGCCAGCGGACATCGCCCGGGCCGCCGGGGACGAGCGCGCAGGGATCGTCGAGCGGCTCAAGCAACTCGGTTGGGCCTACGTGGCGCTGGACCTCGAGGGATTTCGTAGCGGCTCGATGAACGAGACGTTGCGCGTCTAAGAGGTACTCGACAGCTACGTCGTGAGGAGTTCGAGGGTCCGGTCGTAGTAGTAGTTGCCGGTCTTGCCGAGGCTGCGCACGCCGGTCACGACCTCCTCGTACCACAGCGGGTGCGTGCCGATCTTGCCGAGGAACACGAGCCCGGCGTCCAGCAGATTTGCACGAAGGTCGTCCAAGGGAAGCATTTCGAGTACGGCGCTTACCAGCCGGTGCGCAGCCTGTTCGTGCTCGAGAAGCAACTCGATCCCGGAAGGCTCGGCGCTCTCGAGCAGGTAGGCCAGCCGCTCGGCCAGGGTCAGCTCGTCCAGCACTTC
Organism: uncultured Phycisphaerales bacterium; assembly: GCA_964434515.1. Classification (GTDB taxonomy): domain Bacteria; phylum Planctomycetota; class UBA1135; order UBA1135; genus CAYSWE01. Next base: position 5,873 of record CAYSWE010000216.1, read on the forward strand.
CCGGGTCCGCAGCATGGTGGCGAGGTTGTCAACAAAGGTCGCAACCGGTTCGACCAGCTTCATGGCGCCCGCTTCGATTCGAACCGGTCCGTGGCCGCGTAGGTCGCCGCGTTTGCGATAGACCCGGTGAAGACAGTCCCACGCGCGGGCGCGCTGCTCGACCACGCCGGGTTCGAAGACCACCCGCAGCAGGAATTCGTGCAACGCTGCTTCGTCCGCTGCTCCGGGTTGCAACTTGGCCAGTCGAGTCTCGGCGAAACGCAGCAACTCGTTCCGCGTCGCTGGGTTGGCCGTCGCGAAGCGGCTCGCAACGAAGTCGTGCGATACCTCGCCCGTAACAGCGAGTTCCTCGAGGCCATACTGCGACATTGCGAACGCACCGCAGCCGATCATGTGATCCAAGACCTCGATCCGCGCTTCGGTGGGCAGCTCCGCCTTGAGCAACGACTGAAAGATCGAGCGGTCGCCAGCGCTGGCCCGGGCGACCCGGATCGCGTCAGCGGGCAGAAGATCCTGGCAGAGGATCCGGCTCGCACGTTCCCGGCTGGCCTCGTCCTCGGTCGCTTCGACGAAATTCAGCAGCGGATCGCGCAGCTCGGGGAACGGCTTCTGCGCGCGTGCGAGGTCGTAGAGAATCGCCGCGCGAACCTCGTCTGGCCCCTGCGCGATGACGCCGGCGAGCGGCGCGGCGATCCCGTGACGGGCCAGCGTAACGGCGGCTGCCATGCACTGCGGCACCTCACCGTCGAGTGCCGAGATCAGCCGGTCCGTATCAATCGTGGCAAGCGCGAGTTCGAGCGTTTCGTCTGGATCGTTCGGAGCCCATGCGCGCGGATCGAACTCGGGAGGCAGCGCCTTCGGCTTACCGAGGCCCATGAGGCGTAGCCCCGCGAGCGGACCCAGCGCCGGGTGTTGGAGGAGTTCGGTGAGCACGCGGACGAGGCCCTGCGGGTCGCGGGCGTGATTGGAGAAGCGCACTCGCCAGCTACCGAGCAGAAGGGCGGCCTCCGCTGCGATCGTTTCCGATGGCGACGTCAACAGGCTCCAGACCTCGGTTGCGACCGCTTCGTCACCGAGGCGCAGCATGGCGATCGTGGCCAGCTGCTGGGTGGTCGGGATCGGGGACGCGGTGCGGATCGCAGCGAGCCTGGTCAAGTCCCCGCCGGCAAGCGGCACCGCATCGACCTTCCCAGCAAACGTTGCCAGCGTCTCGGTCGGCCACGGCAGTTGACCGATCAGCTCGTCTTCGAGCTCCCCGCTCCAGTGTCGTTGCCGCGTGAACTGCTGCACGAAACGCAGATCATCTACGTGGCGCGCCATCGCGATAGCATGCCGCTGGTAGATGCGCGAGAAGTTGTCGATCTGCTCGGGATCCAACTCGTCCAGCTGCTTGACGATGTGGAAGCGGTCCGTGCCTGCGTCCTTGAGCATCCGGGCGGCGCCATAGAGCTCTTCGTCGACGACCGCGGCGCCGCAGCCGCGGCAGTAATTGGCAAACGGTGTCCACTCCGCACACCAATAGCAACGAACGTCCCGGCGCACGGCCGCGCCACAGTCCGTGCACAGGTCGCCGGGCTGCCAGTCGATCGGCTGGACCTGATCACACTGTTCGCAGATGGCACGCATGGGAATCCTTGCGACGCTCGGTTAGCCCCTGCTCTTGCGCACCCGTCCCCACAGGACTTCCTTGTCTGCCGCGGACATGGCGAAGAGACGAGTGGCGATCGCGTCCTTGTCCATCCCTTCGCGCTTCAGCAGGATGGCGAGATCCAATTCCGCGGTGGGCACAAAGGCTGCCCCACAACGGCGGCAGAACTTGCCTGGCCCACCAGCGCTGCACCAATAGCAGTTGAGAATCGGCTCGGCCTGCTTGCCGCACGCTCCACACAAGTCGCCGCTCTCATAGTCCTTGGGCTGCTTCGCCTTGCAGTGGATGCAGTAAACGACCTCCGCGGATTCGACGACTACGGGCACGGTG
>CAYSWE010000217.1:0-7845 GCA_964434515.1 uncultured Phycisphaerales bacterium
AAGCTCGTCGGCGATTACCAGGACCGACAGGGCAGTGATCGGTAGCGATGGTCCGGTTAGAACAGCCGCGAAACGCGAAGCGAAGGGCCGGCGCAAGAACCACTTCCAAGTTTCGACCGCGTGTCGCGGTCGCGGTCCTCGCGATGTTCTCGCTGATGCCCACGAGTGCAGCGCAGCAGGGCCCAGCCAACGACCACGCAGCCCACCATCCCAAGAAGAAGGGTTCTACGACGAGCCCAGGCGACGACGCCATGGGTGGCCCAGCAACAGCAGGCAAGCGCGGCGGCATGGGCGAGATGATGCGCAAGATGGGCGTCCCGCCGCCGAAGGAACTCTACCCGTCCCTGATGGCGCTGCCGGATTTGCCGCTCGAAAAACGGGGCGAGTTGCAGGCAAGGGCGCATGAGCGAATGAAGGCCGGCGCGGCACGACTCTCTGCAGGCCTCGAGCGACTCGGCGCGGCAACGCCCGGTGACGACTTTGCGGCAATGCAGACCGCAGTGGAAACCATGAGGCTGGGGCTCGCCGAGTTTCAGAGCGGCCTGGCAACGCATCGTGCACTCGCGGAAGGCAAGCCCCCACGCAGCATCGCGCTGCAATGGTTCAAGACCCGCATGAACCTCCTGCAGTCACTGCCAAACCCACGCGACGCCGGACCGTTGGGTCTGACTTGGTTCCACTTCTTGTCGATGGGAGCGCTCGTGACATTCACCGTGGCGATGCTGTGGATGTACTTCCACAAGATGCGACGGGCCACCGAACTCCTGACCGCACTCGCCAACGCCCCGGAGACTAGCGAGAGCCGGTCCGACGCGACTGCTCCGACCAAGGGCAACCCTCGCGTCACCGAAGCTAAGTGGTCCGGCAAGCTCAGAATCTGCCAAGTCTTCGCCGAGACGCCGGACATCCGGACGTTCCGGATGGTTGGGGAGGACGGCTCCGCGCCACCGTTTCGATTCTTACCGGGCCAGTTCCTTACCCTGACGGCGCCGCACGATGGCGGCCAGGTAAAGCGTTCCTACACGATCGCCTCGTCCCCAACGGTGCGTGGTTATGTCGAGATCACCGTCAAGCGAGAAGTACACGGCACGGTATCGCGGTACCTTCATGACAGGGTAGCCGTAGGCGACACTCTCGAGGTCTCGGCTCCGGCCGGTAAGTTCACGTTCACGGGCACCGAGGCGTCCAGCATCGTGCTCATCGGCGCGGGAGTCGGAATCACGCCGCTCATGAGCGTTATCCGCTACCTGACTGACGTCGGCTGGCCCGGAAGGATCATTCTGATCTTCGCGTGCCGAACCACCGCGGACTTCGTGTTTCGAGAAGAACTCGACCACCTCGAGAGACGCCATGACCGCCTCGAGATCACCGCCACAATGACGCGTGGAGAAGGCACCTCCTGGACCGGACCGACCGGACGACTCGACCAAGATCTCATCGCGAACGCGGCTCCGGGGATCCAAGAACACCGCGTCCATGTCTGCGGACCGACCGGGATGATGGAAGCCACCAAGCAGATCCTTGCCGATCTTCGCGTTCCACCTGCCAACATCAAGACCGAGGCATTCGGTCGACCCAAGGCACCCCGAGGGACACCAATCAAAGATGGCCCAACAGCGGCCGAAACCACTGCGCTGGTTTCCGTCAGCTTCGCGAGTTCGCACAAGACGGCTCCAATGGCTCCCGACCAAACCATCCTCGACGTCGCGGATGCCGCGGGAGTGGACATCGAAAACTCGTGCCGCGCCGGTACCTGTGGTTCGTGCGTGGTCAAACTCCTCCAGGGCCAGGTCGACATGGAGGTCGAAGACGGACTCGCACCTGATCAGAAGGCCGAGGGCTGGGTCCTCGCCTGCCAAGCCAAGGCCGAGGCGGACGTGACCATCGATGCCTAGCGCGACCAAGAAACCCGGCTCCAAGCAGGAACGGGAAAGCACGGTCGTTGCGGGTCTCGTGCTGCTGCTGCTCGTGCTGTGGATTGGCTTCCTGGTCCATCGCTCGCGAACCTTCCCCGGCAGCGCGCTCGGTCATGCTCTCGGTATCGCCGGAGCCGGGCTCATGCTGGTGCCCCTGGCGTACGTGTTCGTGAAACGGATTCGGCGACTGCGCGCGCCGGTCACAAGGCATGTGTCAATGCGGACACTCCTGGCTTGGCACATCTACTCAGGCATCCTTGGGCCCGTCCTCGTCCTCCTGCACAGCGGGCACCACTTCGAGAGTGCTTTGGGAGTCGCCCTAACCGGGCTCACGATCTTCGTCGTACTCAGTGGCTACGTCGGTCGCTACCTGATGCGCAACATCAGCGCAGGACTCCGCCAGAAGGAAAGTCAGCTGCAGCAACTCACCGCCCGGTATGAGGAGCTGAGATCCACGATCGCCACGACTCCGAGTCAGTTCGCGGTAACTCACACGAGTCTGTGGAGCCGGCTGAGGAATGCGTTCTTTGTGAACGATGCCGGGACAGATCCGGTCCTCGCAGCGCTCGTACCCCGGGCACTGCGCCTGACGGAGTCCAGAGCCGACCTCGAATATGCGATCCAGACCCACGTACGCTTCAAGCGATGGTTCGCCACCTGGCTGCGCTTCCACATCGTCATAAGCTTCGTCCTCTATGCCGTGCTGGCCCTCCACGTCTGGGCAACCATCTACTTCGGCCTGCGGTGGCTCCCGTGAGCCGAACACAAAGCCCCAGGGCTACCCGATGGATCGTGGCGACCGGCCTGATCGCAGGTGCCACATGGCTCCTGCTGCCGAGCGTTCGCAACGCCTCGACCTGGCAGAGCCTGGCAAGTCCCGGACCGCTGTCGCGCGCCCACGCCTCACTCGAGGACAACTGCGCTGCCTGCCACGAACCCGTCGTCGGTCCCACGCCGGCCCGATGCATCCTGTGTCACGCTAGCGATACCGCGCTCCTGCAGCGACAGCCCACCGCCTTCCACGCAAACGTGTCGGGTTGCAAGGAATGCCATACGGAACATCGCGGCAGGTCCCCGGCGCCGGCCCCGATGAACCACGCAGTTCTCGCTACGATCGGCCTACGCGAACTGCAATCCCGCGGCGCTCCCGAGGACTTGACGCTCGCACGCTACATTCCAGCTTGGCCGGCTGCCCGGGGCGGATCGCGGCCGACGGCCTCCAGCCTTGAGAACACCCTCAATTGCACCGCGTGCCACGCTACCGCAGATCCACACGCCGGACTCTTCGGAACGAGCTGCACCGAGTGCCATACGACCGACACCTGGACCATCCCGGCGTTTCGCCATCCGCAGGCTCGCTCGCGAGCCTGCGGGAGTTGCCACCAAGCCCCACCGAGCCACTACATGATGCACTTCAAGATGATTTCCGCTCGCATCGCCCGCAAACCCCAAGCGAAGGTCAACCAGTGTTATGAGTGTCATCGCACAACAGCTTGGACCGACATACTCGGCATTGGCCGATACAAACATCATTGAGCCCAAATGGAAGCTCCAAGACCTAACGATCCCGTCACCGCGTCAACTCGGGAATGGTGCGAGTTCGGACACGAGACCTGGGGCAGGTATGCGGCGCCCGTGCCCGACGATGGCTTCTTGACCGGCGCTGGCAAGCGACTGCACGACATGTCGCGAATCCTGGACATCGGTCGTGAGTTTCTTCGTGGGTTCCGGACATTCCGCCGCCTCCCACCTGCGGTCACCGTCTTCGGATCCGCACGCTTTGGCGAGGGCGATGCCTACTACGATTTGGGCCGAGCACTCGGTCGAGAACTCGCCCGCCAAGGCTTTGCGGTGATGACGGGAGGAGGTCCAGGCATCATGGAGGCCGCGAATCGAGGCGCAACCGAGGCCGGGGGTGTATCGGTGGGCTGCAATATCATCCTACCGAAGGAGCAGAAGCCCAACGCTTACGTACAGCAGTGGACCGAGTTCCACTATTTCTTCATCCGGAAAGTCATGCTGCTCAAATACAGCTGCGGCTTCGTTGCACTCCCGGGTGGCTACGGAACTCTCGACGAACTCTTCGAAACCGCGACGCTGGTCCAGACCGGCACCGTACGTGACTTTCCCGTGATCCTCATGGGACGCAAATACTGGGAGCCGCTTCTGGATTTCCTGCGCAAATCGCTTCTCGCGTGCGCCGCCATTAGCGAGCGCGACATCGCAAGGCTGACCGTGACCGATGACATCGCAGCAGCGGCCGACTGCCTACACCAATGCGCCAAGCGGCGCTTTGGCCTGAACCTCACAAGAGAGGAGAGCACGAGCTTATGACGGACTCGACCGTGTCCATCCTCGGCTATGGGTCCCTCCTCTCACGGGGATCGGCCGAACGAACTTTCGGTCGACTCCCGCCGCCTCGAGTGGTCGACGTCCCGGGGTATGCCCGAGTCTTCAACAAGGTCTGCGTTCACTCGATCAAGTCGGGCGCGGCAGCCCCGGACCAACTGGAGATTGGTTGCGCCTGCGCCGTCCCACTCCCGGGGCAGAAGCTCACTGCGGCGCTCCTACGGGTCCCGTCGGACCGGGCAGCATCCTTCTTCGCACGGGAACGCGAGTTTCGAATCATCGAGGCCTCCTACCTCGACGTCACGACCCTCAAGCGCGGGAAGGCCCTCCTCAGCACCATGTGGACGGAACAAGGTCTCCGCGACTCGTTCGAGAGCGACGAGGTGTTCGACCGAGAGATCGGGCAATACTGCGGCGGCAAAATGTGGCGACCGGACATCCTGCCCGCCCGTGCGTATCTCCGATGCTGCCTAGATGGCGCCGAGGGCCTACAGATCCGTGACGCGTTCGTCAACGAAAGCCTCCTCGCCGATCGCAGCTCGTTGAGCGAGTATCTGGAGCGGCGCGCAGCTTCGCCTGAGCCAGATGGCAAAACGCCGGCGCGCTACACTACCCCAGAGTAGCTCTGACGCCCACAACCTCGAACCTCGAGGCTTCCACTCGCGAATCATCCCAGGTATGAACGCCACAGAACACGGCCGGACACCGCCGGACGGCTGTCACGATCGCCTAGCGGAGACTCGCCAGTGACAAGGACTCGAAAGAAGGCCGTTGGGGTTGACCCCGACATCAAGGAGAAGAACCTCAAGAGGCTGCGACGCATTGAGGGGCAAGTTCGCGGACTACAAGCGATGGTTGAGGATGACCGCTACTGTGCCGACATCATGACGCAGATCGCGGCCGTCCATAGCGCACTGCAGAGCGTCGGTCGCGAAGTCATGCGGAATCACCTCAAGCACTGTGCGGCACAGGCGATACGCAAGAGCAGGCGCTCCGCAGACGCGATGTACGACGAGCTAATCGATCTCATGTTCAAGCTTCGCCGCTGAGGGCTCGCGGAAGAACGAGTCAGACTCGGACAGGGCACGTCCTCGGTCGTTTTCTAGCCCACGAAACAACCACCTGTCCACAAGGAGTAAGCCATGAAGCTTCCGATATCCCTCTGCATGGCATTGTGCCTCGCAACAACGGGGATCGTTGCCCAGACCGTTCAACTGCGTTCGGGCGCCGTCCTGGTCGGCGACGTCGACATCACCGACGGCGGCACCAAGATCCTGGTCCACGTCCGATATCCGAAAGTTGAGGACCGACTCGTCAATCGTGACGAAGTCACGCCTCGCTCGCTCTACGCCATCTTCGAGCGACGAGCAGACCGCAAGAGCGCCGAGTCCGTCTGGACGATCGCGATGCTGGCGAAGGAGGCGCGCATGTATGGCAACGCGATCAGCGACCTGCGGGCTTTCAAGAAGCTCGCACCAAAGAAGGCTCACGCTGCCGACACCGCGATCAAAGAAGTCCGCGAACTGCTCGCCGAGAGCCTCCTGCAAGGCGCGCGCCAGTCCCTGGCGACGGAAAACCCAAGGGCGGCCCTCGTCTATATCCACACGATCAAGGAGCAGTACCCAGAAACGAAGGCGGCCAGGGAGACCAGCAAGCTCATGTCAGTCGCTCATGCCCGAGCAGGGAAGCGCGTAGACATCGCCATCAAAACCGTCAGCGAGAAGGCTGCCCCGAAGGTCTTGGCCAAGATCGCCAAATACCGAGGCAAAGGTGACCATGCGCTGGAGCACACGAACAACCGGAACCGCGCGCTGATCCGAGGATCGAAACGCAGGCTGGCCCTGGACCGGGCCATCGCCCAGTATCGGAAGGCATGGGAAGCGGCAAAGACCCTGCCGGTCGCGGTCGAGTCCCCAGAACTCCAGGCTCAGATTCGGCTCACGAAGAAGGTTGCCCGAAAGCTGCTCGTCGGCGCACTGATCGAGGCCGCAACCCTGCAGCTCTCCCGGACATCGGTGACCAAGGCCGAAAGCTACTGCAACGAGGCGTGCGCGCTCGACCCCGACAATCCGAGGCTTCGCGACGTCCACAAGACAATCTTGGAAGCCAAGGCCTACGGCTATTGATGCCCGGGAGGTGCCCTGGCACCGGACTCAGACCTCCAGCCGAAGGTGTCTCAGCCTGAGGGCGTTGAGGATTACGGATACCGAACTCAGGCTCATGGCCGCCGCGGCAATCATCGGATTGAGAAGCCACCCCGTGAACGGGAATAAGACGCCGGCCGCCAAGGGCACGCCGATGGCGTTGTAGCCAAACGCGAAGACGAGGTTCTCCTTGATGTTCCGCATCGTGGCACGACTAAGCCGACGAGCCCGCTCGATGCCCACGAGGTCGCCCTTGACGAGCGTGACCGCGGCACTCTCCATCGCGATGTCCGTGCCTGTTCCCATGGCGATCCCGACGTCCGCGGCGGCCAACGCCGGCGAATCGTTGATGCCATCCCCGGCCATCGCAACCTTGTGCCCAGTCTTCTGCAGATCCCGAATCACACGCACCTTGTCTTCCGGCAACGCGTCGGCGTGCACTTCGTCGATTCTCAAGACCGTGGCCACAGCCTCAGCCGTCAGCCGACTGTCTCCGGTGAGCATGACGACTCGAATCCCGTCCCTGTGCAGCCCGTCGATCGCGCGGCCCGAGGTCTCCTTAATGGGATCCGAGACGGCGAGGACGCCCGCGGCTTGGCCATCAACACCAAGAAACATCACGGTGGCTCCCTCGGCCCGGAAGCCGTCGGCGGTGGACGTCAACGATCCAACGCTGACGCTCTCCTGCTCCATCAAGGATGGATTCCCGAGGACAACACGGCGGCCGTCGACGATCCCGACGACTCCCCTGCCGGTCACGGATTCGAACTCCGCGGGCTCCGCAACGTCGACGCCCCGGTGCTTGGCACCAGAAACGACGGCGGCGGCGATGGGATGCTCACTCCGCGATTCCAGTGTAGCGGTAAAACCCAGCAGTTCGGACTCAGAGAAGTCACTCGTCGGAACAACGCCGGTCAGAGTCGGCTTCCCACGAGTGAGCGTCCCTGTCTTGTCGACCACGAGCGTGTCAACATCCCGCAAAGCCTCGATGGCCGTAGCATCTCGAAAGAGAACGCCCATGTGGGCTCCCTTCCCCGTGGCCACCATGATCGACATCGGCGTCGCCAATCCGAGGGCGCAAGGGCAGGCAATGATGAGCACGGCAACGGAGTTCACGAGCGCGTAGGCAAAGCGAGGCTCCGGCCCCCAAACACTCCACACGAGGAATGTCACCAGCGCAGCGAACACGACGATCGGCACGAACCACGCGGCCACCGCATCGACGAGCCGCTGGACCGGCGCTCGAGACCTCTGCGCCTCAGCGACCATCTGGACAATCCTGGCCAAGAGAGTGTCACCGCCGACCTTGGTCGCAACCATGAGCACACTGCCCGTGCCGTTGACCGTCCCGGCAACGAGTGTGTCACCGACAACCTTCTCCACCGGGACGGGCTCGCCACTGATCATCGATTCGTCGACCGAACTCCTGCCTTCCA
>CAYSWE010000218.1:0-7843 GCA_964434515.1 uncultured Phycisphaerales bacterium
CCCGACTCCTGATTATCCGGCCGAGGCTGGCGCGCGAGCTTCGATCACGGCGATGTACGCGTCGAGGTCGGCCGGCGTGCCCGTGCCATGCATCGCCTCGGGCGCGATGTCGTAGACACCGATGCGGCTGCCTTCGCGGACGTTGTAGTTGTAGACCGGACAGACATAGAACTCCCCGTTGACGCGGTCGTTGTTGACGATCATGTCGATTGCCGCGCCGACGTAATCCTTGCCGCGTGTCCAATAGTAGATCCCGACCGTTGCGTGCGTGCTGATCGCAACCTTTTCTCGCACCTCGGTCACGAGCCCGGCTTGGTCGAGCGCGGCGTAGCTCCACTTGGTGTGCTTTTCGGGGCACTCAAACGTCAGGATCGAACCGTCCAGTCCACGCGCATCACAGTCCGCGACGTACTGCGCCACGTCGATGTCGACGATCTGATCACTGTTCGCTACCAGCAGCGGGCGATCGTTGTCGAACAGACGGCGTGCATGCAGGACCGTGCAGGCAGCCCCTTCGGTGACCAAGTCGATGTAGACCACCTCGTGCGGCGTGCCCTGCATGACCGGTCCCAGTTCGGCTTCGAACTCCGCCTCATGCTCACGCCGCACCACGAAGACGTAGCGCGCATCGGGGATGCGTAGGTTGTCGACGACGCGCTCTATCATCGGCTTGCCCAGGACGTCGATGAACGGCTTGATCTTACGGTAGCCGGCGTCGCGGAAACGCGAGCCCAGTCCGGCCATGGGGATGACGACGTTGACCATCAGGCCGCCCGATCCTGCAATGCAGCGATGAAGTTCTCGACGCCGCGTGGCGTGTGCAGACTACAAAACGCCTCGGCCGGGACCTCGTGGGCAACAATCCTCTTGTTGCTGAGGATCATCGAGTTGTAGGTCGAGGAGACGTAATACTGGTCGCCGACCATGGTTCGCTTGCGAATCACGTCCTTGGCCGCCTCGACGAAGTGCCGCCCACGGCGATAGTAGAAGATGCCAGCGCAGGCATGCTTGGAGATCGGACGCTTCTCGCTGGTCTCGACGACGGTCTCGCCATCGGCGTCGAGGCGGACGTACGACCAACGTGGATGCACGTTGGGAAAGGTAATGACGCCCCCATCGACACCGCGCGCAATGAAACGGCCTAGGACAGGTTCGATCGCCTCGAACAGGAACTGATTGCCATTGACGATCAGCAACGGCTGGTCGTTCTCGATGTGCTCGATGCCCATGAGGCAGGAGCACAACTGCCCCTGGGTCGGCCCCGGCGTCCTGACGATCGCCGCACCCGGACACAGAAGCTGGATCACAGCGTCGAGGTGGTGCTTGTCACAGTCCTCTTTCTGCACCACGAAGACGTAGTTGGCTTCGTCCTGATAGGGGACATTGCTGATCACGTACTCGAGAAGCGTCTTGTTGTTGACGTCGACGAGGGGAACGATCTGGCCGTCATCTAAGGCCGTCGTCCCCGCCAACGGGATGAGGATGTTCATTCCGGGATCCTTCGATGTGTTCAATGCGTGAGCGGATGTTCTGGTAGGTCACTTCGTGCACGGTGCCGACGACGAGCAGGTGGCAGCCGGCGGCCTGAGCCGCCTCGATGCCATGCTGGTTGTCCTCGACGACGAGGCATTGATCGGCAGCGAGGCCGAGCGCGGTGTGTGCTTTGGTGTACATTTCCGGATGCGGCTTCGGGTGCGCCACGTCCTGATTGCTGACGAGGACGTCGAGCCAGCGCAGCAGCGCAGCCTTGTCGAGCATCATCTCGATCGATGCCCGGATCGAGTTGGAGCAGCATGCGGTCTTGTAGCCCTCGGACTTGAGTCGTGACAGCGCATACTCGTGATTGAAGGTCGGCTTGCACTGGTTCCAGGCGTAGTCGAGTGTGTATTGCTGTTTGATCTCGTTGATGAACGCGTGCAGCCCCTCGGGGAGCTCGCGCTCACGTGAGAGCATCTCGAGCTTCTTGCGCGTCGGCAGTCCGTCGTAGGTCTCGAGGTGCTCGGACCGACGAATCTTGTGGCCGAACAAGCCCAAGGCACAGTTGAGAGCCTCGTAGTGCCAGTCCTTCGCCTCGATGAGCACGCCGTCCATGTCGAACAGGACGGCCTTGATCTTGGTCTCAGTCATGCGGAGCTCCTTGCTCTGGATGGACAAAACCGGGTTCGGCCGCCGCGGCCCCCACCGGCTCCCGCGGCTCTGGCACACGGGGAGCCTCGGGTTGTGCTGGTGCTGGCGTCGGGTCGGGCCGCGCTGCGCTTGCCCGCGGCATCACAGCACCGAGCAAGCGGGCACGTTCCTGCGCCGTGAACCCGAGGAAGAAGATGTACGGCCCATAGAGCAAGCACGCGAATCCGGCGAGGAAGACGACGTTGAAGTACTCGGGCTTGATAAACGGCGCGGACGCGAAGTACACCGCAACCAAAAACGGGATCGGTAGGAGCAAGCCGCGGAATGCATGCCTGAAATAGAAGTCGCGCAGCGGGATCTCCATGGCGTGGCAGGCGTGAATCGGCTGCACGAAGAACTTCATCAGCACGGTCGGAACCGTGCTGCCGATGGCGACCCCCATGAGGCCGTACGGGCGGATCAGCAGCAACGTGAGCCCGAGAACGAGGAGGCCATGGACGACATTGGTCCTCGCGTAGTAGCGATGCCGGGAGGTGCCGAACAAGAACTGCACGGTCGGCATCTGCGCGCCGGAGCAAATCGTTCCCAGCACGAGCACCTGCATCACCGGGATCACGAACGCATACTTCGCTCCGACCCACCTCGTGAGAAACGCACCGCCGAACATCAGCATGAGTCCGCCAAGCAGCACCGACATGTAGGCGGCGATCTTGCAGGTGAACAGATACGAACGGCGGATCGCAGCCGTGTCGCCGCGCCCTTCCTGCTCGCTGAACACGGGCGCGAGCACCGACATCAGGGCTTTGACAAGTTCGCCGACGATGCGGTTCAGCTTGTCGGCGAAGTCGAACCACGCGACCATCGATGCGTGTCGAATCGTCGTGATGATGACCGGCCCGAGCTTGAAGCGCATCAGATCGGAGAGCTGAGCGATCAGCGTGTGGAAGCCGTAGCCAAGCAGTTCGCGGGCGTGCGATCGGCTGAAGTCGCCGCGCGCCAGGGTCAATCCTGGATGCACGCGGAACGAGAAGAACGCAATCCCGGCAAACTCGACCAGCTGCAGTGACGCGATGGCGCTGGCCAACCCGACCAGCCGATAGCCCTGTCCGAACAGGAAGATCACCAGCGGCAGGCGGCCGAGCACGGTCACGATCGTCATGACGCTGACCAGGTCGTAGCGCAGATGCGCAGCGAGCAGCCCCGTGAACGCGCGACCGGGAAAGAGCACGGCCAAGGCGCCGCCCATGACAGCGATCAGACCGAAGACGGAGCGTGCGTCGGCGGGGTCCTTGACGAACGACGAGATGCCCCAGGCGGCGCCGAAGGTCGCCACGAAGACGACGACGCCGAGCACCGCGAGCATGTAGACGCTCGAAGTGAAGTAGCGCCGAAACTCCGCCTCGTCCTTCTGGCCGAGCGCCCGCGACGTGAACCGGGCGACTCCCGAGGAGATGCCGAGATCGAGCAAGCCATAGAACCCCAACAACGAGGCGGCCAGGACCCAGAAGCCGTAGTGCTTTTCCCCGAGGGTCGCGACGATGTACGGCGTGAGCCCCAGCGCAACGATCATCTGCGCGAAATTGGCGAGCACACGCACGCCGGCGCCGCGCATGAGCTTGCGACCGACGCCACTCATGATCGGGGCTCGCCGCAGGCGACTTGCGCCGACGAGGCTGGCGCGGACGGAGCTAGCAGGGACAGGGGCGACATGCCCTTTTTCTTCGAACTCTCAAGGAGAGAAGTTGAGGAAGGCGAAAAGAGGAGCGTGCCAACGCCCGCTGAAGCCGTCGACATGGAGCCCGGAGCGCCAACCGGGGCGGCCCTAGATTCCATCCCGTTCAGTGTCGTGATCCCGACCTACCAGCGTGCTGCGCTGCTCGGCCGGGCCATTGACAGCGCCTTGGCCCAGACCGTGACGCCCGCCGAGATCGTCGTCATCGACGACGGCTCGACCGACAAGACGGCTGAGGTCGTCGCGCGTTACGGGGACCTGATCCGCTATGTCCACCAGGCCAACGCCGGGTGCTCGGCGGCGCGCAATCGCGGAGTGCAGGAGGCCGCCTCGACCTGGGTTGCGTTCTTGGATTCCGACGACGCGTGGCTACCAGGTCATCTCGAAGCGATGGCCGACGCCATTGCCGCGACCTCCGGCCGCGCCGACCTCTACTTCGCCGACTCCTCGTTCCCGACACCCGACGGCGGCGCGCCGCGCACGCTTTGGGGCCTGTCCGACTTCGACATTCCGGGCGAACTGGCGTTCACCGACGACGGGAGTGACTGGGTCATGCGCCCGCGCCAGCCCATGAAGCTGCAGTGCAGCGTGTTCCGCCGTGATGTCTACCTGCGGGATGGCGGCCTCGACGAAGCGCTGCGCACGCGCGAGGACACGCACTTTTTTCTGCGCGTGGGACTTGGCGGTCCGCTCTGTGCGGTCCGCAACGGTGGTGTTGTCATCTCGTTCGACGATGCCCCCTCGAATCGGCTGACGACCGCACTTCCGCCGAGCGGGCGCACCTACCTCGAGGCGACGGTTCGGCTCTATGGACGAATCCTCAGGACTCGTCCGGGCGGCTCGCTCAGCGGCGAACACCGACGTGAGTTACGCTCCCGGCTAGGAGCCGGTCTGCTGCGCTTGGCGAAGCGCGACCTGTTCGAGTGGAAGCCTCACCTGTGCGCCTGGCACGCGCTGCGTAGCGGCGTTACGGCTCCGTGGTTATTCGGCCCGCTGCTGCTGCGCAAATTCCGCCGCCTGTTGCCGTAGGGCCCGCCCGCCGAGCCGCTGTGACGTTTTCGCCCGAAGCTCGCGCTTGGGCGCGACGCACCCGGGTGCCAGGATACGGGCATGACGACCGAACCCAAGCAGACGACGAGTTCGACCGCGGCGAAGGCGCTTTCGGCGGCGGGCGATGCCGAACAGGCGCGCGATGTGGGCGCGCTCGATGATGCGGCGCTCGGGGCGCAGCGGCGGCTGGGGCGAACCAAACGTGGACTGGTCGAACGACTCATCTACGGACCCCAGCCAGCGGTTGCGGAGTTGGCCAGTGGTGCGCGCCTGGCGCAGGCTGAGACTACTCCGCATGGGCGCGCGGTGCTCGATGCTGCGCTCGCGTGTCTGCGGCGTGGCGAGGCGTTTACTGCGGACCGAAAGCTGGCCGCCGCGCTGCGCCAGGAGGTGGCTTCGGCCAAGGCGTACGGCTTCACAGTCCCGGCGAGTTTCGGTGGGCTTGGCGGCAGCTACGGCGACCTTGCGTTGCTCGAGGAGGACCTCGCCGCCAATGGGCTCGGCGCGCTGGCCGTCGAGATCTCCGGCGAGCTGACCATCGGCGCGGGATCCCTGCTCGGTTACGGCACCGACGCCCAGAAGAAGCTGTTCCTGCCGATGATCGCCGAGGGTCGCTTGATGGCCTTCGGGCTCACCGAGGTGCGCATCGGTGTCAATGCCAAGAAGGTGCGCGCCTACGTCGAAGACGACGGCGACCAATGGCGGCTGTTTGCCAACGGCGACCGCAACAAGCTCTACATTACCAACGCGAACTACGGGGCCCTGGTTGGCCTAGTCGCGCGCATCGGCAAGGACGGCAAGAGGGTCGGGCTGTTCGTGCTGGAGATGCCGGAGGCCGATGTCGAGAGAACGGATACCACCGACTACGAGTTCTCGTGCGCCTCGTCGGACGCCGATGCGTTCACGTCCAACTACAACGCGCGCCTGCATTTCGACAACTTTCCGATCCCAAAGGCCAACCAGATCCAGGCCGATGGCGTCGAGGTGCTGTTCTATTGTCTGCGCATGGGCCGCTGCATGCTCGCAGCCATGGCGGCCGGCTACCAGCGCATGCTCGCCCGCGACGCCAGCGCCTACGCGATCGCCCGCGATGGCGTAGGCGGCCGCGTCATCAAGCACGAGCTTCCGCGGCTGGCGCTCGGCAAGATGCTCGGTGGCGCGCTCATGGCGCGTTCGCTCTCCCACCTGGCGCTCGAACAGGACGCCAACGGCGTCGACCTCGCTGGCCTGCGCGACCTGACCAAGTCCGCCGCTGCGTCCAGTGCGCTCGAGTCGCTGATCGCCTGCGAACGCGTGCTCGGAGGTCGCAGCTTCCATCGTGGATCCCGTGTCAACGAGGCACGCTCCAACATCCACGTGTTTGGCATCGTCGAGGGTGAGGACGACCTGATCCTGATGGGCATGGTCAAGGATGTGACCGGGACGTTCGTCGATCGCTACCTAGCCGGTCTGCTTGGCGTCATCCAATCGGTCAACGTCAACCATGCCGGCAAGCCCCTCCCACGCGACGAGCGCCTGCTGCGCATCACACCGAGCACGTTTTTGCACGAGCCCGGGCGTGCGCTGAAGGCCACCGGACGCGTGCTGACCAACGCCGGCTTTTGGCGTCTCGCCGGGTGGGTCGTGTGGAACGGACTCACGTCGGCGCTGCGTCTGCCGGGCCGCCTCATCCCGACCGCGTGGCTGCCGCGCTACGCCCGCTTGCCGAAGGTTCTGCGCCGCTATGCGCGCTACGCCGAGCGCCGGCTACGCGGCCGGCGCTGGACTTATCTGGGCGTGAACCTGTTCTTCCAACTCGAGCTGACGCGGGCGCAGATCCCGCTGCAGCGCTTTGGCAAGGGGATCGAGCACCTCGTGTCGATGCTGGCACTGTGCCACCACGCTGCGCGGTTCGATGACAGCCAGCATCGTGTGGCCGCCCTGCAGTGCGAGTCGCTGGTGACCAAGTTCGAGGCGATCCGAATCCTGAGTGCGCTCCCCTCCCTCGAACGAACCCGCCGTCTGGTCGCAGGCGTCGGGCGCGATCTCGAGCGCGGCCAGGCCTCGTTGCTCGATGGCATCGAGGCCGAGGCGTTTGCGCACCCTTGGGAGGCAGACGAGTAGAAAAGGCGGGCGCTCGGGGGCGGCAACGCGCGGCGCCGCCGGTAGGATAGAAAGGGCTCTCATTCCCTGCATGCCACGACCCTGGAGCGTCCGTTGCGTAACCTTGCCTTCCTCGTCTTGCTCGCCGTCCCGTTGGCGGCGCAATGTCCCAAGCCATCGGTTCCCGACGGCGGTTTTGCGCTCAGCAGCGAGCGCAACGTCGACTACACCTACGCCGATGGCTATAAGACGCGCGTCGATATCCTGTATCCGAGTGCGAAACCGCCGTCCTGTGGTTGGCCGCTCATTGTTGCCGTGCATGGTTGGGGCGGACGCCGCAACCCGCCACCCGCGCTGGCGCGGCGGGGGTTCGCCGTGGTCAGCTACGACGTGCGCGGACAAGGGGACGCCAGGACCCTCAACCCTCCGACGCGCGGCCTGACATGGTGGGGCGCGACGGAAAAATACGACCTCGCCGAGATCATCGCGTTGGCGCGGCGGCGCTGGGCGCGCCTGCTGAACGGAACGAAGGTCGGTGTGACGGGAGATAGCCAGGGGGCGGTGCACGCGTGGTTCGCGGCGGCCTACTCGGGCCGGAAGATCACGATTCAGAACCGGGGCACCATCACGTTCCCGAAGATCGATGCGGTCGTGCCGCGCGACTTCATCCCCGATCCAATCGCCCATATCTTCCGCGGCCAGAACATCGCCTCGGCCGACGCGATCTGGCGCACGTTCGAGCTCGCCTCGGCCAAGATGGATCCAACGTTCCAGTCGGTGTTTGATCAGGCGTTCGTCGGGCAGGATCTCGCCGCGCTGCGTCGCAGATTCGAGCAAGAACCGGGACGAGCG
>CAYSWE010000219.1:0-7814 GCA_964434515.1 uncultured Phycisphaerales bacterium
GCTTTGCAGGGTGCGTGCTAGCGGGCGTCGCAGCCATGCTGGGTTTTCGGCCGCGTTTCTAGCGGCGCGGCCGCCGCCATTTCCGAAGCTCCGCCGCGAAGCGCTCGGCCTCTTGGGCGACGAAGGTGTCGGGGTGCTTTTTGCCGAGCCGCGTCACCGCTTTGATGAGCTTGGTCACCACGGCTTGCTTCTTGAGCTCGCGCTTGCGGAAGACGGCGAGCCGCTTCTGCGCGGTCATGATCACCTTCGCGGCCTTGTCTGCCTGGATCTCCTTGAGGATCGCGGCGGCCTTGGCGGCCTCGGGCAAACCGGCGAGCCCCTTGCGCAGATCCTTGGCCAGATCCCGGGCTGCAAGAAAGTTCCCGGCCTTCCGGGTCTCCTCGAGAGTCACGAGCGAGCGATCCACCATTGAGCGAACCGTATCGCGATAGACAGAAAGCTTCTGCTGCGTCGCCACCAGTTTCTCGGCCGCGAGGAGCGCCTTGCCCAGCTGCCGCTTCAAGACGAGCTTGGCGATCGGCCTCACCGCCTTGGGCCACTTCCAGAGCGGCATCGGCAGGGCACCACGCGTGTACTCGGTGACGAGCTCGTCGGTGAGCGAGGCCGGGTGGCCACTCCAAACGATCTTGCCACTCGGATCCACGAGAAAGGCCTGCGGGATGCCACGCACACCGAGCTTGCGGCTCAGCGCGGTCTTCTTGTCGTAAGCGTACGCGTACTGGACGCCGTGCTGCTCGATCCACGGTTTCGTCTTGGCTTCGCTCTCACCGGTCACGCCGATGATCGTCAGTCCCTTGTCCTCAAACTCCTTGTGGAGCTCATTGAGGTGAGTGACTGCGGATGCGCAAGGGCCTCACCAGTAGGCGAAGAACTCGATGAGAACGGTGCGACCGGCGAAGTCATCGAGGCTCTTGGCCGCGACGTTGGCGAATGCGAGGTCCACCTTGGGTAACGGTGAACCCACGGACTGGTTCTTCTGAGCGGCGACCTGACCGGCAAGCGCGAGCGCAAGCGCCGAAGTGAGGATCGCCCGAGATGTGGGTGCTGCCATGCGGCTCTCCATGTCGTTATGTCCTGACATCTTAGAGTCCTTACCAGGAATCGGTTCGCGTTTTTCGAAGACGGGAGGCCTTCCCGAAGAAGCGCGACGCGGCCAGCGGCGGCGAGACCCGGTCGAAAGTGGGAAGTTCTTCTTGCGCGGTCCGCCCGCGCGGTTTCCTCTCTCGGCTCGCTGCCGCGGAACCAACCATGAAAAACCTGCTCTGCCTCGTTCCCCTTCTCGTTCTGCTCACGACGGCCACGTTGATCGCACAGGATTGGCAGGACCAGTCGGTGATCGGGCGCAACAAGGAAGCCGCACACTGCAGCAAGCTGCCCTACCAAAGCCTCGAGGCTGCCCTCACAGGCACGCGCAGAGCGACGCCTTGGGTCCGTTCGCTCAACGGATCCTGGAAGTTCCGGTGGGTGCCTAGCCCGGACAAGGCTCCGAGTGGCTTCGAGAAGCCCGACTATGATGTCACGAGTTGGCGGGAGATCCCTGTGCCGAGCAACTGGCAGCTCCAGGGCTATGGCGTGCCGATCTACACCAACGTCATCTACCCCTTTGCCAAGGATCCACCGCGTGTCATGGGCGACGTGCCCGGAGACTGGACCAAGCACCGGTTACCCAACCCTGTGGGCTCGTATCGCCGCGACTTTGAGCTACCGGCAGGCTGGCAGGGTCGCGAGACGTTCCTGCACTTCGACGGCGTCCAAAGCGCAATGTACGTCTACATCAACGGTAAAGAGGTTGGATATAGCCAAGGCAGTATGACGCCCGCCGAATTTCGAATCACGTCGTATCTGACTCCCGGATAGAACGTGCTGTCCGTTAAGGTGTATCGTTGGAGCGACGGGATCTATCTGTTTGACCAAGACTTTTGGCGGCTGTCGGGCATTTACCGCGATGTCTACCTGTTCAGCACGAACGCCGTGCAGATTCGCGACTTCTTCGTACGCACGGAGCCGAACGTCAAGGAGAACCTGGCCACGCTGCGGGTGAGAACCAAGCTGCGCAACCTGGGCGGACCGACCGCCGGCAGAGCTGTCCAACTCGAACTCTATCTGGCCGAGCACGCCAATCCCCAACTGCACACCGAGGGACTCGGCACGCCGCACCTCGTGGCCAAGACCGCAGTCGGCCCCAGCCCCGGGAACGAGCAGACAGTGACGCTCAAAGGAACCGTCCGTAAGCCTGCGCTCTGGAGCTGCGAGCGGCCAGAACTCTATCGCCTGGTGCTCGTGCTCAAGGACTCCGCCGGTAGGACCATCGAAGCAACCGGGTGCCGTATCGGCATCCGCAGCGTCGAGATCAAGGAACGCCGCCTCTGGATCAACGGAGTCGCGATTCGCCTCAAGGGGGTCAACCGACACGAGCACTCGCCCGACAAGGGACATGCCATCGATCGTAAGACCATGCTGACGGACCTGAGGCTCTTCAAGCAGTTCAACGTCAATACGGTGCGCACAAGCCACTATCCAAACCAACCGCTGTGGTATGACCTCTGTGATGAGTATGGCATCTTCGTGATCGACGAGGCCAATGTCGAGAGCCACGGGATGGGCTACGGCAAGGCCTCCCTGGCACACGACGCGAGCTGGGAAAAGGCGCACGTC
This sequence comes from uncultured Phycisphaerales bacterium, assembly GCA_964434515.1. GTDB lineage: Bacteria > Planctomycetota > UBA1135 > UBA1135 > CAYSWE01. The sequence continues at coordinate 2,656 of CAYSWE010000219.1, forward strand.
GATCGGGAGATCAGCATGGTCGAACGGGACAAGAACCATCCCAGCGTGATCGTCTGGTCAATGGGCAATGAGGCCGGGCCGGGCCGCAACTTCGCCGCGTGCCGACGGGCGATCCGCGCCATCGACGTTTCACGCCCGATCCACTACGAGCGCGACAACAGCAAAGCGGACATCGACAGTACGATGTATCCGAGCGTGGCAGGCCTGGACCGAATCGGCCGGAGCAAGTCCGAGAAGCCGTTCTTCGTCTGCGAATACGCACATGCCATGGGCAATGCCGTCGGCAACCTGGCCGAATACTGGGATGTCATCGAGCGGCACGATCGACTGATCGGCGCATGCATCTGGGACTGGGTCGACCAAGGGCTACGCCAGAAGACCGCGGACGGACGCGCGTACTTCGCATATGGCGGTGACTTCGGGGACAAACCCAACTCGGGGTCATTCTGCATCAACGGACTGGTTCTTCCGGACCGCACGGTGACGCCCAAACTCCACGAAGTGAAGCGGGTCTACCAATACGTGGGGTTCGAGCCCGTGGACCTCGCCAAGGGCACGGTCCGCATTCGCAACAAGTATTTCTTCACGGACCTAGCCGCCTTCGATCTGACAGGTTCGCTCGAAGAGGACGGCCGAACCATTCAGGATCTACCGCGAACGCGACTCGCACTCGCACCGGGCCAAACCCGCGTCGTCGAACTCCCCATCGAGCGACCCAAGCTACGACCGGGCGCGAGCTACGACCTGAAGCTCCGCTTCGTTCTGCGCGCCGACTGCGCGTGGGCCAAGCGGGGACACGTCGTGGCCGAGTGGCAGTCGGCGATGCCGTGGTCGGAAACGAACACGCCGATGCTCGACTTGGACAAGCTGGGCACGATCGCGTCGGAAAGCGATCACGACGAAATCCGCGTCCACGGCGACGGGTTTGCACTGCGCCTGGATCGTCACACCGGAACACTGAGTTCGCTGCGCTACGGCGAGCGCGAGGTCCTGGCTACGACAGGGCACGGCGTCGCCGGCCCCAGACTGCAGGTGTTTCGCGCAGCTACCAACAACGATCGCTACGCCGCGGCGGCGTGGGTCCGCAAGGGACTCAACCAACTCGAATGCACGGTCGCGCGCTGCGAGCTCGGCGCCACCGGGCCGGGCTGGCAACGCATCGAGACGCAGGTTCACGCCAAAGGGAAGCGAAGCTGCTCGTTCGATGTCACGACGACGTGGACCATCTTCGCCGGAGGCATCGTCCATGTTGACAGCCAGATCGTGCCGCACAACGCGCCGAGCATCCTTCCCCGCGTCGGCTTCCGTATGCGGCTGGCCAAGGATCTGCAGCAGCTCCGCTGGTTTGGACGCGGCCCACACGAAAACTACGTCGATCGCAAGCGCAGCGCGGACTTGGGACTCTACGCCAGCCGTGTCGCCGAGCAGTTCGTGCCGTACGTCGATACCCAGGAGTGCGGGGCACACGAGGATGTCCGCTGGGCGAGCCTCGCCGACGCCCAAGGGCGGGGCCTGCGCGTCGTGGCCGAACCGCGCTTCTCGGTGACTGCACTGCCATGGACCGCCGAGGAGCTCTTCGTCGCGCGCCATCCCACCGAGTTGCGCCCTAGCCAACGCGTCATCCTAAGCCTCGATCAAGCCGAGCTCGGCCTCGGCGGCGCGAGCTGCGGCCCTCGACCGATGCCCAAGTACCTGCTCCATGCGAGACCGACGAACTTCAGCTTCAGCCTGCGCCCGCTCTCGGCCCAGACCGGCTCCGAGCACCTGACGCTGCCAATCGCACCGCGCGTCGCAATCCTGAGGACTGCAACGGGGAACCTGCTTCTGAGCACGGAACCCAACGATCTACCGATCCACTACACGCTCGACGGGAGCGCGCCAGGTGCCAACAGTCGGCTCTACACGGGACCGATCGACCTGAGTCAAGGCGGTATTGTGAACGCTGTAGCCAACGTGCCAGGCCGGCTTCCCGGAGCCCAAAGTCACGCGGACTTCGCTGCGCAAATCCATATGAAGATCGTCTCGGTCGACAGCCAAGAGGCCGGCGAAGGTTGGGCCAAGCACGCGATCGACGGGGATCCCAGCACCTTCTGGCACACGAGCTACTCGCGCAAAGAGACCCGACCGCCCCACACGCTGACGATCGACCTCGGCCAGAGCTATCGGCTCCGGGCGCTACGCTACACGCCGCGCCAGGACAGCGACCATGGCCGGATCCGAGACTACGAAATCTACGCGAGCGTGGACGGAAGGACATGGGGCACCCCGATCAAGAAGGGCCAGTTCCGGGCCGGGCGCAGCGTCAAGACCCTGACCTTCGGCAAACCAATCCGAACTCGGTATGTTCGCCTGATCGCTCTGTCCGAAGTGCGAGCCCGCGCCTGGACCACGATCGCCGAGCTGACCCCCGTGCTCGCACACTAGGTCGCCGCGAGACTCAGGTCCCCGTCACCCCCGCGCGACCTCGCCAAGCGCACGTGCGACGCCACAAAGATGCCGCACAAAGCAGCGCAAGGACGACCGCGGCCAGGGTATGGACGATCCCGCCTTCATCTGCGTGCGCAGCGCTCGCTGCGACCGGAGGCAAGCTCCACGCGGTATAGATCCAGTTGGTCAAGAGGCCCAGCGCCAGGGCTGTCCCGACGAGCGTCACAAGGTAGATCACGACCGTGCGCCCGCCGAGGGCACGACGCAGCACAAAGAACGACGCCACGTTGGTTGCGGGACCGACCAACAGAAAGACGAGGGCTGCACCGGGGCTGAGCCCCTTGAGAATCAGCGCGGCGGCGATGGGGGTGGACGCGCTCGCACACACATAGATTGGCACACCGATCGCGACCGCGAGCAGCAAGCCGGCGAACCCCGACGCCCATGGCGCGCCGAGAAAATCTACGGGCAGGAACACCGCGAACAGCGCCGAGACCGCGATGCCCAGGAGCAGAGAGGGCGCGATATCGTCGAGCAAGTCACCAAAAGCGAATCGCAGCGCAGCATCGAGGCTCGGCACGGCTTTGCGGTCGGTCTCGGAGCCCCCGCTCTGGGAGCAAGACGTACCGCAAAGAGAGGCGGCGCAGTCAGCTCCAGCGACCGACCCGGGTTGCTCGGCATTCGACGCACCGAGCATCGTCGCTAGACCAGCGAGGATTGCTGACAAGACGGCGCCGATCGGCCGCGCTACGGTCAGGAAGGGATCGAGCAACGCCGCCGAAACAGCCACGGAGTCAATCCCGGTCTCGGGTGTCGCCACCAAGAACGCAACGGTCGCGCCCTTCGATGCGCCATCCTTGCGCAGAGCAACGGCCGTCGGCAGCACCGAACAAGAGCAGAGCGGCAAGGGCGCTCCGATCAACGAAGCCGTCACGACCGAGCGGGCGTCGTCGCGGCCGAGCACGCGACGCAGCCAACCACGCGGCAGCCAGACATGCACAAGCCCTGCGACGAAGAAGCCGAGCAAGAGGAACGGCGCTGCCGCTTCGAACCAAGACCAGGCCTGCGACGCCCAGGCAAGGAGTTTCGAAGTCTCGTGCGCGGTGCCCTCGAGCAACGGCGTAGCGTGCAGATGCCCCCCACCAACAAGAACCGCAAAACCGACACCCGCGAGCAGCAAAACCAACTTGAGCCCTCGGTCGTGCGCTTCGTGGAAGACCTCGGGCAGCAAATCGCCGACGGCCACGTAGAGAAAGCTACCCGCAGCCACTGCAGACGCGTGCGCAACGAGCAGCGTATCACTGCGCGCCCCAATGGCTGCTCCGGCCCAGATCGCAACCGGAGTAATCATTGAAAACAAGGCCAGCGGAATCAACGTGATGCGCCGTGACGGCACAGAAAAGCGCAGCGCGGAGACCAGCGAAAACGCCTCACCGAACTTATGCGCCAACATCGCAAACCCAAGCGTGCCGGCCACACCGCGCAGGATGCCAAGGCTCAGCCCGGTGGCCGCGGCGTGCACGCTCAAGCCCAGCAGCGTCGCCCAACCAACAGCAGCATGTCCCTGGGAACCGAAGATCCCGAGATCGAGGATCAGGACGCCCAGCAAGCCGCCGAGGACCCAAGCCCAAATGCCATCGTCCCCTTCGGCCTGATGCGTCATCTCCGGCAACAGGTGGAGGAATACGACACCGAGGAAGAACCCTGCGGAAATGCACACGAGCAGATGCAGGACGCGATTCGAGTCCCTAGCGAAGAGCGGCAGGACCCCACCGACCATCGAAGCCAGGAAGAGGCCGAGGATGAGTTCGGTCTGCGACACAGCGCCCTTGTAGACGTGGATCGCTCCAGGCTCAAGATTCCCTGACCGTACGGCTACCATGCAGACGGCATGCTGCTCGGCTACAACACAAACGGACTCGCCCACCATCGACTGGACGAGGCGATCGTGTTCCTGCATGACGAGGGTTACGCCGCCATCGCGCTGACGCTCGACGTGGCACACCTCGATCCTTGTCGGGCGCCCAGCTCCGAGATCGCGAGGATCGCGCGGCTCCTGCGCAAGTGCCAGATGGCATCGGTCGTCGAGACCGGGGCTCGCTTCGTGCTCGATCCGCGGCGCAAGCATCGCCCCAACCTCCTCGAGCAGGACCCGACCGAACGGCGCAAGCGCCTGGGTTTCCTGCGGCGCTGCCTGGAGATCGGCGCTGCGCTCGAGTCGCGCGCGCTATCGTTCTGGTCGGGTGCCCTCCCCGCGAACGTTGCCCCCACCGAGGCACGAGCACGACTCCGGGATGCCATCGCCGAACTCCTGCCGAGGGCCGAGCAGCTCGGAATCCCGCTCGCCCTCGAACCCGAACCGGGCATGCTCATCGAAACCGTCGCGGACGCTTTGTCGCTCTGCGACGAGCTCGGAACCCCCGCTGGGCTTGGGCTCACGGTCGACATCGGCCATCTCTACGTCACCCACGAGGGCGCTCCCGCGGACGTGCTGCGGGCCGCCCGCGGCAGAATTCATCAGGTCCATATCGAGGATATTTGCCGTGGTATTCACGAACACCTCGCGCCCGGCGAGGGTGAGATCGATTTTGCGGAAGTCTGGGCTGCGCTGGCCAAGATCGGCTATGCCGGCCCCGTCTGCTTCGAACTCAGCCGGTCATCGCACGCAGCACCGGACATGGTTCGGCTTGCGCGAGAGGTATTCGAGAGTCGATGATCTTCATGAATTGTTG
>CAYSWE010000220.1:0-7809 GCA_964434515.1 uncultured Phycisphaerales bacterium
CGCGGTCTGCATGGAAGCTCGAGCCCGCGAGCCTGGCGTTCGAGCTGCGCGAAGGTGGTCGGGCGGAACGGTCCGTGCAAGTCGTCGGTCAGGCGGGGCGTCCGGCTGCGCGCGGCCTGCGTCCGGCCTGCACGGTCGAACTGCACGGCGGCGATCGAGGTGGCAAGGCAGCGCCGCGGCTCAGCATCGAGGTCCGCGGCAACTCGCTGAGCCTGCGTTTCGTCGCAGCCGAGTCCGGACTCTTTCGCGGTCGGGTGTTGGTGCGGCCTGAGCCAGGAGCGGCAGTCCGTCTAGCGCTGCCCCTGACCATCCGCGTTTCTCCTGGCGTTTCTCGGAAGTGATGAGGTTGGTAAGCATGCGACATCGAACGGCTTGGTGCGTGGTGGCGGGCAGCGTTCTTGGAGTCTCCCTGAGTGTCTTGTGGCCACGTTCCGTGGCGGCGGCGGAGCCGCGCCTGGACGTTGCCAATGGCTTCGTCTCGCTGCCGCTGCGCGACGATACCGTCGTGCTACCACAGGCTCGTGTGGCGCTGGACGAGCAGGCGATTCGTAAGCCGCAGGCGTGGGCGGTGTGGAGTCGACCGCACTACCGCGGAACCGTCGGTGTCCCGTCGGTCGAGCGGCTGATCCACGCTGGCAAGGCCGATGCGCTCGAGTCGCGGCTGACGGCCGCGGCCAAGGCCAAGCTTGCCTTGGCGCTGGTCGGGCCGACCCGGCGGCTGCGCGATGCGGCGCGGCTCATGCAGGCCGAGGCCGAGCGGATTCGCCAGGGCCACTGGGCGGACCAGAGTTGTGCGATCCGGATCCGCGCGTATCCGGCGAAGACAGACCCACGCTGGCCCGAGGTGGTCGCGTTGCGCAAGCGGCTGTCCAAAGGGCGCACCGGCCTGATGCTGAGCGCGCAAGTGCCGGGGAAACCGCAGCAAGTGTCGTTTATCGCCGTGCGCTGGAAGACGTTTCCAGCCTACGCCGCGCTGCGCCGGGAGCAGGAGATGGCCTGCAACTCGCGACAGCTGGCCGTGCGTCGCTGGGTGGGGCGGCGCTATGCGAGGGAAGGGCTCGCGATCTTCGATCAGTGATTCTGTGTTAGGGTGGAGCCACGGCAAGTCGGACCCGGCCCCATTGCCTTCGTCTTTCCGACGTTACGAGAGAGGTGAATCATGTTGAGCATGAGACCTGTCTTGATTGTCACGGTCGTCGCGGTGTTTGCCTTTGCGAGTGCGAGGCTGGTTTCGCACGACCTGCTCGAGGCGCAGGCGGTGCCGCCGAAGTCGTCGTGTTCTTGTACGCAGACTGCGTATGAGTTTAGCCAATTCACGATCGCTGGATGGGGCATCGCAGATGCCACCCTGGCATGCGCTGTGCAGTCGAATCCCGCCGTATGTCGAGTTACAGGAAACCTGATCTGGAAGCCGTCAACGCCAACCTTTGCGCTCTTGGGGAAGTTTCAGTGTCTAGTTGGATCTTCGGTCGTCGAGCAGTTTGCTAGGCTAGCAGGCTTTGCTCGGCGGTCCGTATTGAAATCAAGTCTGTTCCGAGGCGAGCCTACGCTTCCATTGGAGATAAGAGCATGCGGTACATGAGATCTGGATGGTTAGTCTTTGCCGTTTTGTTTGTCGCGCCGGGGTTGCTTGCCCAGATTCGCTCTGCGGATCTCGAGGGCGTGGTGATTCCGAAGTTTCAAAACACGCGGCCCACGTTCCTCAAGGTTGGCACGGGGCTTCTCGTTCCCGGTGGCATATCCCTGCCGTCCAAGTTGCAGGTCTTGTACGGTGCCTCCGATCTTCCTCCGTCGCGTGTCTTTCGCGCCCTCGCCTTTCGGAGGAATCTTCAGTATCGGCGGATCTCGACTGGTACGACGCTCGATGCGCACTTGTCGTTGTCTGCGAGTTTGACCAAGCCGAGTGGCATGCATCCAACCTTTGCGCTGAATCGAGGACCGCAGGTCGTGTCGGTGTTTCGAGGGAAGCTCGTCGTTCCGTATCAGCGCCCCCGACAGACTGGGTGGCTGGAGGTGAAGTTCCAGCGTCCGTTCGTTTGGCCGCGTGGTCCGCGGAACAGCCTTTGCGTGGAGTGGGACGTATTCTCGAGTTCTCGTGGTAAGGATCGGCGCGCTGGTTGGAGCGAGGACGTGGTCGAGCCAGACTTCGGCGGTCCGCTGCCGCGCTCGGTAACACAGCAGTGTTTCGATCCTCCGACGTTCCTGGTCATCCGGGTTAGCCGGACGATGCTGCCGGGCCGACGCCTTCGGGTGACGATCGCCGGCGTCCCGAAGAACACAAACCTGGTTCTTGCTGCGAGTAGGATTGGACCGCCCGGCGGTAGCTGGGCTGGCCGGCGGCTGCCGATCCGCTTTCCGCAGGCCGGCTGCACGAACGGCTTGTTCGAACTCGGTGTGCCTCTCGATTTTGTCTGGGGGGCTCGCTCGGATGCCAATGGTGACGCCGCCCTGCTTGATTACGTGCTTCCTCCGCCGGGCGGCTATGTGATCTATCTGCAGATCATGTGGCTCAACAAGAATGGTTTATTGCGGGGGCCTGGAGTCCTCGGGCTGACCGTAGGGACGGGGCGGCGGGCGAACGTAGCGCTTCGGTTCGCTGTCGCTAAGAAGAACCCGACGACAGGCGTTTACCTCGCGGACAGGAAAACCGGCCAAGCCCCAATCCTACGGTTGCGATGAACTCGCTCCATCCCGCAATCACCCTGATCGCCAGCACCGTCGCGGGCTTCGCGTTGTTTCAGGTGTTTGCTGGGGCCCGCCCGGCGATCGCGCGTAGCGACCTGGTGCCGGCGTCGCGTGCGGCGGAGCGGCCGGGTGCGCGCTGGATGCCATTCGTCGAGGGCAACGGTTCGACCGAAGTCAGGCCCGGCGGCGATCACGTCCGGTCGCGGCAGGGGCCGGCGCTTTTTGCTTGGCGCTTTGAGTCTACGCCGTTTGGTCCGCGGCTGGTCTCGGGATCGGAGACCGCGCGTTTTATTGTCGCGCGGCGGGCGGAAGGGATCGTGGTTCGTGATCTGCGCTCAGATGTCGCGCGGCTCTATGCGGAGCCGTGCCACGCGGTTGGCGTGCGGAGTGCGGATGGGAGCGCCGTTCCCGGCGCGGTCACGGTTGTGGATGGCTGGCCGCTGGGGCCTACGGCTGTGGTCGGCGTTCCGGCGCGGAGCGGGAGCGTGCAGGCGTTTGGCTTTGTTCCGGCGAGGCCTGCGCCGGACGGCGTCGTGCTGCGGCGCGCGGCGATGGTGTCGGGTCGACTCGTGAGTTTCCATCCTGGGGATGGTCGCTTGATGCTTGCGCAAGACGGTGGGGGCGTTGCGGTCGAAGTCACGCCCGAGCCGGACGGTCGCTTCACCGCGGGGCCGCTGCCGCTGGGCATTGTTTGGTTGTCCTGGTCGGCGCCGCGTTGCTTCGTGGCGCGCGACCAGGTGCGCCAGCGGATCCGGAACAGTCCAACGTGCGATCTCGGGGCGATTCGGCTGCGCGCCCTGGGGCAGATCGCATTCCGTCTTCCGTCCGGGGCTGGCACGCGCGTGCTGGTGCGGGTGTATTGGTCGGGACAGCCGGCGCTGGGCGCCTTGGAGTGGCCGCTGCTTCGCGGCACGACCTCGACGGACGGCATCGTGCGCTTTGCGGGCGTGCACTTCGATCCGCCGCCGCGCGCGCAGTTGTGGCTCGACAGCGGCGAACTGATGCTGTTGCCACAGCTCGATGTGCAGGCCGAGCCGGACGGTGCGCCGATGGCGATTGCGCCTGCGGCGCCGGGAGACATCCGGGTGAGGGGTGTGGGATTTGAGTCCCGCGATGTGCTCCGTGTCGTGACGGTCCCTGCGGGGCTGCCGTTTGCGCGCGCTGTGGCGGTCGCGCTCGACGAGCGGGCGGACCCGGTCGAACTCCGTGTTCGGCACGCGACGCTCCACAACGGGCGAGTTGCGGTGCTTCGCCGGGTTTGGTCGGAGCCGGTGTTCGTGGTGGTGGTGTCCGCGCAGGGGCTTGTTCTCAACCGGCGTCGTGTGCAAGTTGCGCCGGGCTCGGTTTCGGGCGTAACGCTGCGCGCGGCGGACTATGGTTTCGCCGAGCTGCGCAATGAGCGCAGCACGGCGTTGCGCGTGGCGATTACCAGCGAGTGGGGCTGCGCGTTCGTCGACGTCCCGGGACGGGGACGGCTGCCATTGCGCGTCGGTGCACGGGTCGAGTCTCGCGTCGTTGCCGAAGGGGTCCAGCGAGTGCTGCGTCCAGGCGACTCGGTGTCGCTCGGCGGCTGATCGGCGCGATCCTACGGTTTCCTAGCGCCGCTTGCGCGCAGCCCGGGCTTGCAGCTTGCGTTGGATGGCGGCTTGGTCCGGCTTCACGGTGAGGTCTAGGGTTTGGCTGCCGCTTCCGCGCACCGTGACTTGCGTGGTCCAGGGCAGGTTGCCGCTGCACACGACGCGGTAGTGACCCGGCGCTAGGCGGCGGAGGCGGTAGCGCCTCTGGTCCGCCTTGGATTCGATCCTGCCCCAGGCGCCGTTGCCACCGCCCTTGAACTCGAACCACTGCGGTGGAGCCTCGCTGGCGAACGCGCGCTCTTGCTTGCTGAGCCCGGTGTAGTCGAGCCGGATCGAGCCACTGAGCGCGATGGGCGCGACGGCGGTGAGCTTGCGCGTGGCTGGGTCGGTGCCGGCGCGCACGGTGACGCGGGTTTGCGGCAACACCCAGCTGTCGGCGCCGTTGCCTTCCGCGCGGATGTCGTAGGTCGCCGTGGGAATCTCTCTGAAGTTGGCCGCGCCATTGTCATCGGTGACCGCGAGGGCGCGTTGATAGGCCGTCGGCTCGGCGCGCTGCAACAACAACGGTAACCCGCTCACGGGGCTACCGGCGGGGTCGGTGACGATGACGGTGAGGTGGCCGACTTGGAGATCGACGTCGATGTGCGCTTCGCGGCCGTCTTTGACGGTCGTCGATCCGCTCCATAGGGTTGGGTTCAGGATCGCGTCGCCACCGCGCACGACGGTGACGAAGAACTCGCCGTCCGGAATGCCCGACATGCGGAAGTTGCCGCTGGCGTCGACCGGAACGCGCAGCGAGCGGCCGGCATACGTCGACACAAAGAGGCCGACGCCCGGCTTGCCGCCGACTCGCACGCTTCCGGTGATGCTTCCCGCGCCGGTTTCCTGATGGCGTGAGAGGTCCAGAGTGATGTGCGTCGTGCGGCCTGCCCGGACGCGGGCTGCGACCGGCTCCGTCCAGTCCCCGGTCGCGGTCAGGCGCCAGAGTTTGGTCGCGCTGGCGAACGAGTCCATCGAGCTGAGCTTGGGAAAGGGCTGGAATCGCCAGTTGCCCGGGTCGAGTTGCGCGAAGCGGAACTTGCCGTTTGGATGCGTCCAGGTGAGGCGCGGCCACTGCACCGGCGCCAACTCGCTCGAGTGTTCGCCGCTCGGTGAAGCCATGACCACGGTCGTGTCGTGCGGTGGTCCGCCGTCTTCGACCACGAGCCCCGCCACATCGCCGCCGGCTCGCAGCACGAAGCGGATCGTGCGGCCGCGAGTCGCCCCTTGCCCGTCGCTTGTGGTTTGGCCGGTCGATGTGAGTGCGTAGCCCGGGTGACGCACGAAGAACTTGGACGCCGTGGCTTCGATGAAGTCGCTCTGTAGTCGGCCGTGGACATCGGTAGAGCCGAGCAGGATCGGCAGGACGCTGATGCGCGCGTCACCGACGGAGCGACCGTGCCACCAATAGATGCGAGCGCCGGCAATCGGCCTGCCGTCTGTCGTGACGACTTCGAAAGTCGTCGTGCTCGCCGAGAGTAGCCGGATCGTCGCCTTGCCCTTGGCGGGGTCCTTGGCTAGCGATTCGGCGCGCAGGTCGAGCAGGCCGACACCGAGCGCGAAACCCTTGGCCCGGACCAGCACGCGATAGGCCTGACCGGGAACGTCGCGAACGTTCCAGACGCCGGGAGAGCGGGCCTTGGTGATGTGCTGTGGATCGACGAAGCGTTCGAGCCCAGGGATGGCTGCGGCGGGTTTGTCGGCCGGCCCGATGCGGATCGTCGCCTGCGCCACCGGTTCGCCACGCTGGTCGACGACCGCGATCTCGCCCGTAACCAATGCGGGGACTCGGATCTCGACGTCGTCGCCGGCCCGGTGTGGTCCGTCGAGCTCCCACGGGGCGCCGGGCGCCCGTTGGTAGGCCACGAACAATCGCCCGCGCGGCAGCCCCGTGGCCCGGAAACGACCATCCGGGGCGACGGTCCTGGGTTTGGGGAAGAAGCCGATCGGGGCGACGTTGAGGATCGCGCCCACCGCAATGCGCGCGGCCGGCACTGGCGCCCCGGCCGCGTCGACCACACGCCCGCTCAGCGCGCCGCCACTCGCGAGCCGAATCGTTCCGACCGAGGCCCGATGCAGCGCTCGCACGCGCAGGCTCTTGGTGGCGGTCCGCTTGCCGCGCACTTGGACGAGGACCGTAGATTGGCCGGGGCGCGCACCGCGCACGACAAACTTGCCATCGGCGTCCGAGCGCGCGTCGGCAAAAGGCAGCTCGCGGTCATACCTCGCCGCCCAGTGTGGCAGCGGCAGGATCTGCGACAGCGGTCCCTTGCGCAGCACGATCAGACCCTCAGGATCGTACTGCGAAACCCCGAACTGCAGCAGAACCCGCGGGACGTCCACGACGCGGACGCGTGCGCCAGCCACGGGCGCGCCGGCACCGTCGACGACGGCCCCGGACACCGAACCGCGCTGCATGAGTTCGATGTCGCCGAGGTCCGACACCGCACCGCCTGCGGGCATGCGATCGACGAAGCGGACCGCGGCCTTGTCGGTGCGCAGTCCGATCCCTAACAGCAACGCCGCGCGCCAGTGCAATCCTTCGAGACGGAAGCGGCCGTCGGCATCGGTCACCGACCGGCCATGAAAGATCACTGGGTCGGGGGCCGCAGCGAGCCCCATGGCGGTCTCGAGTGTCGGCGCCACGACATCCAAGCGCAGCTCGATTCCGCGCACCGCGACTCCGGCGATGGGTTCGCGGGACTCCTTCCAGATCAGGCGGCCAGTGAGCCCGCAGAGCGCGCGCCGATATTCGTCCGGTTCGATGGCGTCCTGGATGGACCCCGTCTCCCGATGGGGAAGCTCGCGCGCCGCCGGATTCGGCCCGGCCGCAGCGCCGAGTTCGCCAGCTGCGTGCACGTCGATGGCGCGGTCGAGGTCGCCGATCGGCGCCGCGGGGTGATCGCTGCCAGAGAACAGCTGCCAGACGAGCACTCCGATCGCGACGGTAAGGGCGGCGATCAGCAGGTGGTTTCGTCGGTTCATGCGGAATGGGCTGGTATGGCGGCTGGATCAGTATACGCAAGGTGGACGTTCGCTGTTGTTGCCCGAGCGCAGCTCGCTATCCTTCTTCGGCGCGTTCTCGGGAGTCCGCAGCGCCTTGTTGCGTTCGAGGCCCCTTCGAGTCCGGCCGATCAGGATTGCCAAACAAGGAAGAAGCGCGGTGAGCGACCCCCTCGCACTGAGTGCAACGATACAGGCAGAGAGCGCGTTCTTGCGCGATATCGAAGACGCGCTGGCGAAGGTGCTCGTCGGCCAGAAGGACATGGTGCGTGGACTCCTGCTCGGTCTGCTCGCCGATGGTCACGTGCTGCTTGAGGGACTGCCCGGGCTCGCCAAGACGCTCGCGGTCAGCTCGCTCGCTGGTGCGGTGGGAGGGTCGTTTCGGCGGCTGCAGTTCACACCCGATCTCCTGCCCGCGGACCTGATCGGCACCCAGGTCTACAACCCAAAGACCGGGGACTGGGACATCAAGGAAGGGCCCTTGTTCGCGAACATCGTGCTCGCC
>CAYSWE010000221.1:0-7779 GCA_964434515.1 uncultured Phycisphaerales bacterium
CTAGGCCCAGGCAGCGTGCGCAAGACGCCCCCGGTTCGTCCCGAGAATACGGTGACCGCCCCTGAGTCCTTGCCGTTGACAGTGTCGGCCAACCACGCCCCGATCGCATAGTCGGGGTGCCGATCACCATCGACATCGCCGATGCCGTCCAGCGAGAAGCCGAACTGATCGCCGGCCTTGACGCCCACGTGCGTCGCCAGGTGTTGGCGATGAAGAGCGCGCTGCGCCGGGGCGCGCGAGAGCACGCACGCCAGCAGAGCGACAAGAGCAAGCCATGGTCGCATCACGGAAGAGCCTCAAGGTGTGGATTCTGAACGAACTCACAACTCTACCCTCAGATCGAAGGGCATGGCAACCCGGGGGCGTCGCCATGCCGGTCCGCGCTACGGCAGCAGGACCGACACCGGGTTGGACAGGTTCGCACCGGCCTTACCGAAGGCGAGCGCCTGCAGGGTCGCCGGCACGCCCAGGCGCGGCAGCGGCAGCGTCGTGGCACTCGGGATCGTCCCGAGAAACTGCAGCAGGAACGGGCCGGGGAGCGCGACGAAGAGTTCCCCGAATGGCTGTAGCGCGATGCCGCGACCGGGCGCCCCCAGAATGAGCATCGTCGGCAACCCCATCGTGCCCGTCGTCGAGATCGACAGGCGCGCCCCTGAGCCGACGCTCCTCACCGCGACCGCGAGGCGGACGTTCGTGAACTCATGCAGCCCCATGTCGATCCGCGACGTGCCGTCGAGATTCGCGTCGAGTTTTCGTGGGTTGCCGAAGAAGTCGAGCCCCCGCCCTGGACTCGTGCGATCCCCGGTGTCGATGCACGGCGAACCCAGCGTCACGTGGAAGTCGTTCGGGCCCGCGAACCGAGGGTCCTTGAGAGTGCAACCGGGGAACTTCCTCGGGTCGATCGGATCCTCGCCCGGACGCGACGTCAGGTAGTTCTGAATGCAACAGTAACGCTGTTTGCATCCCTTGATCTGCGACTCGCTGACGGTCCCGTTCCGATCGCGGTTGCCCCAGACGATCGAGTCGACCACCGTCATGAGCTTGTTCCCGAGGATACCGCCCCCGTCCTCGATCGCGCGGTTGCCAAACACAACGCAGTTTCGCATCGACGACACGGCGCGCCCGACGTTGACGACCGCGCCACCGAAGCCGCCAAGGTTAAAGGCACGCAACGCTCGGTTGTGCACGAACACACTGTTCGTGATGGTCATCGAGCTATAGGTGAAGATCGCTCCGCCAGAGGCGGCGCTGTTCGAGTCAAACACGCTCCGGTCGATGCGAAGCCCGGTGCCCAAGAACGTAATCGCGCCGCCGCTCGGACCCGCGCCCCGACCACCGATCAGAAGGTTGATCACGTTGCGGAAGAATCGACAGCCGCGAATGTCGAGCGTCGAGCCCACATCGCCATAGACTCCCGCACCGTGGGCATGGATTGGGCCGGCGCGGATCGTGTTGTCGCGGATCTCGCAGTCCACGAGCGTGACGCTCGAACCCGTGCCGGCGTGCAGGCCAGCACCGCGCCAGAGATGCACGTGATTCGTATCGATCCGGCAGCGTTCGAACACCACCCTGCCCGCGCCACGCGTCGAAACTCCCCCGCCCCACGACGCCAGATTGTCCGTAATGCGACAATCGACGACCCGCATCGACGAGTCCTGGAGGAACATCCCGCCACCGGAACCATTCCCAATCGTCGACCCACCGCGCACCGTGAACCCATCGAGGAGCGTCGCTCCGGTCAGACCACGGCCGACCACAACGTGTCCGACGTTGTCCCGCCGGTTGCCGTAGCGCGGACCGTCGTCCCCATTCACATCCCCCGACAAGACCGTCAGGTTGCGCGCCGCATCGCGCTGACCGAGCCGCGTCTCCGTGCCGCGAAACCCGCCATAGAGCTGCATTCCGCTCTTAAGCGTAAAACTCGAGCCGCGGGCCTTGAGCCGGTATGTCCCCTGCGCAACCCACCGAGGCGCCCTGCTGGCGCTCGCCATCGCGCGCTCGAGGTCGGTGAAGGCATCCCGCCAGCTCGTGCCGTTGTTCGCCCCCTTGGCCGCCGCGTTGACATAGACCGGCGCCTGCGCCGAGACCGACGTCCCGACACAGAGGACGACGAAGAACGACGCGAGGATCGGATTGCGCATGCACCCAGAACCGCAACAGGTGTGCCACCACCTCGAGCGACCAGCCAGCGCAGGAAACCGCGCGCGGAAGCTCCGCACCGTCCACGTCGTGGACGCCAGCGTCTCTCGCGGCCACGATCCATTCCACTTGCCTGCGCCGCGAGGAGTCACGATCGCAGGAGCCGTCGCACCGCTTGGCAAGCCACTACCGCACGCCTGGAACCTCGTGAACTGAGATCAACGGATGGATCTTGCCATCCGCGAAACCACGGCCCCGAGCTACAGCGGTCGAGCGGCGGTCCTTAGCCTCCACGATCAGATGGAGGTGGTCCTCCTGAATCGAATACTCACACAAGCCTGCACCGGGAAGCGCGAGGCCAAGGCAGCGCGCTGGCGATGACGCGATCCGACTTCTTCGAGGAAGTCGGTTCCACTGTGTGTGAGCAGATCGAGTGGGTAGCGATCGCCCCGGCGCCGGGCGACTACGCCGCCGCGGCCTCCTTGAACTCGCCGAGCAGCGCCTCGAGCGTCTTCTTGGCGTCGCCGAAGATCATGTAGGTGCTGTCGCAGAAGAACAGCGGGTTCTGGATGCCGGCGAACCCCGACGCCATCGAGCGCTTGAGGACGAACGTCGTGCGGGCGCGGTCACATTCGATGATCGGCATGCCGTAGATCGGCGAACTCGAGTCGTCGCGGGCGGAGGGATTGACCACGTCGTTGGCGCCAATGACAATCGCCACGTCGACGTTCTCCATGGTCGGATTCACGTCGTCGGGCTCGACGAGCTGGTCATAACTGACGTTCGCTTCGGCCAGCAGCACGTTCATGTGCCCGGGCATGCGGCCGGCGACCGGGTGGATGGCGAAGCGCACCTCGCAGCCATTGGCCTCGAGCACCTCGGCGAGCTCGCGCACGACGTGTTGGGCCTGCGCCACAGCCATGCCGTAGCCCGGAACGAACACGACGTTCTGCGCCGCCTCGAGAATGTAGTAGGCGTCCTCGGGCGTCAGCGCCTTGTGCTCGCGCTTCTCGCCCGAGCCGCCCGACGCCGTCTCGGTGACCGCACCAAACCCGGAGAACAGCACGTTGCCGAGGCTGCGGTTCATGGCCTTGCACATGATCTTGGTGAGCACGAGGCCGGACGCGCCAACCAGCGCACCGGTGATGATCAGCAGCGTGTTGTGCACCGCAAACCCGGCGGCGCAAGCGGCCAGGCCTGAGTAGCTGTTGAGGAGTGAGATCACAACCGGCATGTCGGCGCCACCGATCGGGATGGTCAGCGCGACACCGAGGAAGAGACTGGCCACCAGCGCCAGGAGGAACAACCAATAGCTCCCAGTCGACGCAAAGATGATCACCGCGATCACGAGGCCAGCGACGACCGCGCCGTTGACGAGGTTTTGACCGGCGTAGAGCACCGGCTTCTGCGAGACCCTGCCGGCGAGCTTGCCATAGGCGATCAAGCTACCGGTGAACGTCACGCCACCGATCAGCATCGCCAAGAACAGCGTCACCAGCGTGCCGGCGCTGACGTATTCCATCGCCACGGCCGGCATCGCGTGCAGCTGCGACCACGCCACAAGCAGGCTGGCGATGCCGCCGAAGCCATTGAAGAGGGCCACCATCTCCGGCATCTCGGTCATGGCGACGCGCTTGGCGATCGGAGCGCCGATCGCGCCGCCGGCGACGAGTCCCACGACGACCCAAATGAGCGCGCCAAAGCCAACCTGGTCCCACACCAAGAGCGCGGTCGCGAGAATCGCCAACCCCATGCCGAGCGCCGAGATCAAGTTGCCGCGGCGAGCCGTGTTGGCGCGGCCGAGCATCTTCAACCCGAAGATGAAGCAGATACCGGCGGCGAGATAGAGAACGATGCGAACGGTCGCCACGTTACGAGCCCTTCTTCTTGAACATCTCGAGCATGCGATCGGTCACCAGGTAGCCACCCACCACGTTGATGGCGGCGAACGCCACGGCCAGCACGGCGAGGAACAGCGCGAGGCCGGTTCCCGTGGCCGCGAGCATCATCGCGCCGATGACCGTGATCCCGGAGATCGCGTTCGACCCCGACATCAGCGGCGTGTGCAACTGTGCCGGCACTTTGGCGATGAGCTCGAGACCGAGAAACATCGCCAACATGAACAAGAACGCAAGCACTTCGAAACTACTCACGCCGTCACCTCCTCGAGACCGTAGGCCTTGCGAATGACCGGGTTGACGAGTTCGCCAGCGTGCGTCACCAGGCTGCCCTGGATGATCTCGTCTTCCCGATTGAGCACGAAGGCAGCAGCCTCCTTGTCCCAAAACTCTGCAAGCAAGTTGCAGAGATTGTTGGCATACATCCGACTCGCATCGACCGCCACGTGCCCGGGATAGTTGGAGAAGCCGATCACGCGCACACCGTGGACCTTGACCTCCTCGTCGAGCTGGCTGCCCTCCACGTTGCCGCCGGTCGCGGCCGCGTAGTCGACAATGACCGCGCCGTCGCGCATGCCCTCGATCATCGCATCGGTCACCACCGTCGGCGCCGGCCGCCCGAAGAGCTGGGCGGTCGTAATGACGATGTCGGACTGCGCACAGTGCTGCGCCATCCCGGCCTGCTGCTTCTCGATCTGCTCCGGCGTCAGCGCCTTGGCGTAGCCCTGCGCGGTCTGCCCGGTCTCGCCAAGATCGATTTCGACGAAGCGCGCGCCCAGCGACTCGACCTCGGTCTTGACGACCGGGCGCGTATCGAACGCCTCGACGCGCGCGCCGAGCCGCTTGGCCGTGGCGATCGCCTGCAAGCCCGCGACGCCGGCGCCAATGACAAAGACCCGTGCCGGCTTGATCGTGCCCGACGGGGTCATCATCATCGGCAAGATCTTGCCCAAGCGCTCGGCCGCCAAGATCACCATGTAGTAGCCGGCGAGCGAGTGCTGGGAACTCAGTGCATCGAGTTTTTGCGCCCGCGTCGAGCGTGGCACCATCTCCATGCTGAGCGCCGACACGTTCCGCTTGGCCAGCTCGTCGACGAGCTCCCGTTCGTGGAACGGATCCAGGAAGCTGATGTGCACGGCCCCCTTTTTCATGTCCTGGACCTCCGCCTTGGGGGGCTTGCGCACGCGCAGCACACAGTCGCTCTTGAGCGTGTCCTTGCGACTCTTGGCCAGCGTCGCACCGGCGTCGGTGTAGGCGGTGTCGGGCCAATCGCAGTGCTTGCCGACACCCGCCTCGACGACGACGGTCGCGCCGAGCCTGACGAGCTTCGCGGCGGCCTCAGGCGACAGCGCACAGCGTGTTTCGAGACGCTCAGTCTCGACGGGAACCCCGATCTGCATGGCAGATTCTTCCAGGATGCAGGGCGCCGGAAAGCGAACCGAACACGTCCCACGTCGCTCGCGGAAACCCCATCTTCGGTCCACCCAGGCGCGGCGGAAGCGGGAGATGATGTTGGATCGCGCGCGGAAGGCCTAGGGGTTTTTCCGAGGCTTCTTGTCACGCTCCCCCCGGAGAAACGGCGCTCAGCCAGACTTCGCCTGCATGGCTGCCTCAAACTCCGGCGCCACCTCGTCCGTGGGGCCGAACCGAACGAGAGTTCCGTCGCGGATCCACGCCATGTGCGAGCAGAGTTCGACCACCTGGGCGAGACCGTGCGACACAAAAAACAGCGTCCGGCCACTCTCCTTGAACGCCCGGATCGTGCGCAGACACTTCTCCTGAAACGGCGCATCCCCGACCGCCAGGACCTCGTCGAGCAGAAGAATTTCGGCATCCACATGTGCGACCACGGCAAAGCCCAGCCGCGCAGTCATGCCAGTCGAGTATTGGTGAATCGGCGCATCGAGGTACTCGCCGATGTCGGCGTAGGCGACGATCGAGTCGTAGCGTTCGGCCACCTCCTCACGCGTCAGGCCGAGCAGCGCCGCGTTGAGCGCGATATTCTCGGCGCCCGTGAGATCCTGGTGAAACCCCGCGCCCAGGGCGAGCATGGGACCGACGCGACCGTGCACCGTGACCGTCCCCCGGGTCGGGTAGCTGGTCTTGGCGATCAGCGACAGCAGCGTGCTCTTGCCGGCGCCGTTGCCACCGACGACGCCAACCGACATGCCGCGCGTGATCTCGAAGCTCACATCGCGCAGCGCCCAGTGCTCGGAGACCTGCGACGGCTTCTGCAGCAGCGCACGGCCCAGCTCGCGCAGCAGAAACGGCCGCTGCTTGCGCAGCCGATAGCATTTGGAGACGTTGTCGAACCGGATCGCGAGCGTCATGCGATCAGATCGGCGAACTGCCGCTCGTGGACCCAAAACGTGCGCACGCCGATGTAGCCGATCACCAGCATCCCGAAGACGGCGAGCCCCAGGTGCACCGGATCCGGCGGCATGGCGCGGTAAAGCACGGCGCGGTAGGAGTCGAGCACGCCAGCAAACGGGTTGAGGAAATAGAGCACGCGCGTCCACGTCAACGGCAGGACGGTGGCGCCCTTCGGCAACAGCTGCTCACGAACGTCGTAGAGCACCGGCGCCAACCAAAACATCAAGGTCAGCACGGAATCCACGATGTACTGCACGTCGCGGTACACGACATTCGCGCCGGCAACGAGCAGCCCACCACCGACGCACAGTCCAAGGTGGACCGCAAAGATCAGCGGCAGCCACAAGAGGTTCCAGGTGATCGACGACCCGAAGTGGGAAGGAAAGAGCAGCAACACGACCGGAATCAGTGTGCACTGGATCGCAAAATGCACGAGGTGCGTAATGATGTTGGCGATCGGTAGGAGTTGGCGCGGAAACGCCACCTTCTTGACCAGGCTGCCGTTGCCCGAGATCGACGTCACGCATCCACTCAAGCAGTATGCGGTGAAGTTGTGCGGGATCATCGCAACAACCACGAGCGCCGGGGAATCCGGATCGCCATGGAGAAAGAACACCAGCACGAAGCTCAGCACACCG
Organism: uncultured Phycisphaerales bacterium; assembly: GCA_964434515.1. Classification (GTDB taxonomy): domain Bacteria; phylum Planctomycetota; class UBA1135; order UBA1135; genus CAYSWE01. Next base: position 7,049 of record CAYSWE010000221.1, read on the forward strand.
ACCATCACGGCCGGCTGCAGCAAGGCCCAAAAGAAGCCCAGCGCCATGTTGCGGTAGAGGGCCTTCAGATCCTTGGCAACCAGCGTGGAGAGGATGAACTCGTTCTTGGCTATGTCGCGGAAGGTCTGCAACGCGGTCGATTGAGGGGCCAGAAGGCCGCAGAGCCTATCCCGGCGCTCGGCCATTGCAACGCAGCGCGGAATCCAGTCCTGAGGCGTCATCGAAGTGCGACTCAGAAACCCTCGACCCGAGCCGCGGCCCTCGGACGTCCGTGGCGACGGCCGCTGGAGCGAGCCAGGATGCTCCAAACTCCGTTCGAACGCACACTCAGGCATCGACGCCTGGCGGAGCCGGCCAACAGAAGCGTCGAGGATTCCCCGTGCCGTGGAGCGACCGATCGTTGCTCCGCGGGCCTGTCGTGTCTCACGCTCTTTGGCACTCGTATCCCAGTGCCAATGGCACGGTTGTGGGCGGCCGCGGCCGCCCGTACAACAGGGGGCCGCGGATCCTTCAGTCCCGCGTAGCGAGATGGTCCGCTGTCGCAGGAATGCGTCGTCGGCGAGGAAGTTCGTCGCGTCAGCTCAGGATTGAGGGACGTCGTTCGATCATGCCGCAACGCGTCCGAATGGCGTCATCCACACGAGTCCGCGCCGGAGCAAGTAGCGCTCGTAGACCCTACGCAGGGTGGACACCGAAACGTCGAGGCGCGCCGCCAGGGTTCGAAGGCCGAC
>CAYSWE010000222.1:0-7711 GCA_964434515.1 uncultured Phycisphaerales bacterium
CGCGACCCTCGCCGTCACGGCCAGCCCGGTGCTACCATCCGCAAGCGCTGCGAAGTGCCCCCCCACCGGGTCACCGACGCACAAGACCTGGAGCGTGGCGGTGACGAGCGCGGCCAGGGCAACGAACTTCCAACAGCTCTCCTCGGCATCCGGCCCAAGCCACGCGGAGCGTCCGCACCGCGCGAGCGCGGCGACGAGCCAGCAGCCGCCGAGTACGACGGTCGCGTGCATGGCGAAGGTCAACAGCCAGGCCGCCCCCCAAGCCGCGACGATCGGGCTAACCACGCTTGCCTCCGTGCGGCTTGCGTCGCACCCGGCCGATCCGCCGCCGCAACCGATCGAGCTCGTCGGCAGCGAGTTCGCCTTGCTCGACCAGGTGGTTGACCAGAGCCGTCGGATCACCGTCGAACAAGCGCTCCACGAGTTCGCCCACCATGGTCCGATGCACATCGCTCTCGTCGATGGCCGACCGATAGACGAACTGTCGGCCGACGCTGCGATGTCGGCACACGCCCTTTTGCTCCATCTTGCGCAGCATGGTCGCGATCGTCGTCGGCGCTAACCCACGCTCGTCGACGAGGGCCGCGTGAACCTCGGCGACGGTCGCCTCACCACGTTCCCAGAGGACCCGCATGATCGCCAACTGTAGATCCCCGAGACTGTGTTTGCTGGAGCCCATGGCCCTCCACTCCGCGTAAACCTGCGCCAAGCCGGACGAACAACTACCCAAGTAGTCGGATCAGACTACCACGGTAGTTGAGAGAATCGCAAGCCCGTCGAAAGAAAGGAGCGCGTTCACTCGACCAGCCGCGCGTGTAGCCATGGCGCCACGACATCGACCATGGCCCCGGTCGCACCTGCACTGAACACATGATCGCAGTCGGCCAGGCGCACGAGTTCCGCTTGCGGGGCCCGCGCGGCGGCGGCCACCGAGTCCTCGATCGGCACCACCGTGTCGGCGTCGCCGTGCACGAGCAACCATGGCACGCGCACGTGCGCGGCCCGATCGAGGGTCGAACCGATGGCGCGCATGTCGTCCATGTAGAGACTGGAGAGTGGGCAATCGGGTTGATCCCACATGGTGCTCGCGTCGGGCACCTGGTCGCCGAACTTGCGCTGCGCAAAGCCGTGCGTTTCGACCATGCCGGCGAGCGAGACCAAGGCAGTGATGCGCGGGTCCTGGCTCGCCCGCAGCACGCCGACGGCGCCGCCCTGGCTATGTCCGACGAAGGCGATCCGACGTTCGCCGAGCGCGTCGAGCACGGCGCCGAGGTCCTCGACCTCCTTGGAGACCGTGGCCGCTGCGAATTCGCCCTCGGAGTCGCCGTTGCCTGCGAAACTGAAGCGCAGCACGGCCATGCCGCGCGCTGCCACAGCCTCGGCCAAGGCGACCAGGAACGGGCGGTCCTTGTTGGCGGTCACGCCGTGTCCAAGGATCACGAGGTCGCGACTCCGTCCGGGGTCTCCGTGCCACGTGGCGTCCAACCGCTCACCTTGCGCGTTGACCAAGACTGGCATCTGGATTTCTTCTTCCATACGTTGAAACTACAGCTAGCGGCCTGCGCTGCCACCGGCCTTTGCAGCACGGTCTCGCGAACCACACCGCGGACCGGCGACCGCGCGCGGATTCGTGAGCTAGACTCCTATGGACGGCGCGAGTCGCACCTCGGAGGGAGGTGCCACCGTCCGAGAACCCGCTTCGAACGGACACGGCAAAACACCCACGCCACCGCGGAGCGCAGCTCACCCCATACCCGGAGGAACCTGCCCAGATGAACCCCCACGCCGCCCCCTTCCACACGAACACGCACGCCGCCGGATTCACGCTGGTCGAGGTTTGCATCGCCCTGTCGGTCACGCTCATGAGCCTGCTCGTGCTCAACACGGGGACGCAGACCGCGATCCACACGCGCGTCGCCTGCGAGTGCATGTCCGAGCAGAACGACTTCGCCAACACCTTGCTCGAACGGGTGTCATCGCTGCCATTCGGGAGCCGACTCGACAGCGCCGCCACCGGTCGCGAGCTCGACGAACTCCTGGACGACGACGACGATGTCGGCACCATCACGCTGCAGCGGCTGCGCCTGGCCAGCGGCACGGCCGGGGTTTCGTTTCAGCGGGTCTCACACAACGACACCAGCATGTGGCGCCTCCGCGTGTCGCGCGATCTCAACGGCGATGGCGACGAGACCGACGCTCGCGAGGGCCGCGAGGACCTGATGCGCATCGAACTCTTCAAGGGCAACGCACGAATCCTCGAGACGCTCCGCGCCGCGGCCTCGCTGGCGACGATCGTCGATCCCGACGACTACCTGGCGACAGTTCCCGGCGGCTATGACGTGGCGAACCCGCGCTACCCGCTGATTCCGCTACCCGACACGATCACGCATCAGCGCTAACGGCACCAAACAGAACACTCGGGTCGGCGTCCGGATCGTCCAAGCGACTGGCCGCCACACTCGGATCGTGCGTGAAGAAGACCCAACCGTGACGCGCAGCGAGATCCCCGAACAGGCGCTGCTTCTCATCGATCAGAAGCTCCGGATAGCGGTCGTAGCCCATGGTGATCGCGCGCCGCAGCCAGGGAACGCCGGGCACGAGATCGGCGGCGAAGACCACGGGACCGTGCCCGGTCGGGATCTCTGCGAGCAGCATGCCCGGCGTGTGCCCGTCCGAGCGATGGAAACGATAGTCCGAACCAAGCACCGGCGATCGATCGCCCTCGACTAGCTCGAGCCGCCCACTGGCTTCGAGCAGCTCGCCGAGCGCCGGAATGAAGCTCGCACGGTCGCGCGGATGCGGATTCCGAGAGCGCTCCCAGGCGTCGCGTCCAACGACGTAACGGGCGTTCGGGAAATGCAGCCGCGGCGACTCGCCTTCGCGCCAGGTGGAGAGCAGTCCACCGGCGTGATCAAAGTGTAGGTGGGACAGCACGACGGCATCCACGGCCTCCTCCGACACGCCTAGCTCGGCGAGGTGCTCGAGCAGCATGTGTCGTTCTTCTTGTACGCCGAATCGCCGACGCAGCGCCGGCTCAAAAAAGGCGCCGATACCGGCTTCGAACAAGAGCGTCCGGCCGGGCTCGCGCACGAGCAGCGCACGACAAACGAGGTCGATCCGATTCTCTGCGTCCGGAACGCACCAACGCGACCACAGCGCACGCGGCGCATTGCCAAACATGGCGCCGCCATCGAGTTTCTGCGTGTTGCCCAACACCGGATCGAGTCGTCGTTTCATAGCCAAGATTATGCCGTATGCTCCCGAGGCGTTGACCAGTGCCCACAAACTTCCTCGCTACCAGCGCAGGCTCGAACTCCTAACGATCGCGATCGCGCTCGGCTTCGTGGCGCTGTTCGTCGCGGTTGCGGCTCTTCGCATGGCCTATCCGTTCGAGTTCGAATGGACCGAGGGCGCCATGCTGCGCCAGGTCTGGCGCGTGGCCGATGGGCTGCCGCTCTATGTGCGACCAGGCCTCGACTTCACACCGCACATCTATGCGCCGTTCTACTTCGACCTTTGCGCCGCCATCATGCCATGGACCGGACGCAGCTTCCTTGGGCCACGAGGCGTGTCGTTCGTCGCCACGCTCGGCTGCTACGCGCTTCTGTATCGGTTCGCGCGCAAAGAGACTGGCAGCTCTCGCGCAGGCCTCGTCGCCGGGGGAATGTTCGCCGCGACGTTCGCGGCCTCCGGCTTCTTGTTCGATGCGGTACGCGTCGACTCCTTGTATCTCCTCGAAGTGCTGCTCGGGGCCTGGGTCTTGCGCCGTGCCAAACACACGCCCGCGTGCGTCGGCTCGGGGCTCCTGTTCGCTCTGGCCTTCCTCACCAAGCAGTCGGCCATCCTCATCCTGCTGCCACTGGTGGGATTCGCGCTCTGGCGCAACCGACGCCAAGGCTTGGCGCTAGTCCTGTCGTTTGGTGTGGCAGCCGGGGCGGCGGTTCTCTACTGCAACCTCCGCTCGGACGGCTGGTTCGCGTTCTACGCATTCGAGCTCCCACCCAAGCACCCGATCTGGCAACCCGGGTGGGCTGGCTTTTGGGTCCACGATCTCGGCGCCGTGGTGCCGGTCGCCATCGCGCTGTTCGCCGGCTGGCTCGTCGCCGCGTTTCGGCACCGGGAAGAGCGAGAAGCATGGCTCTTTCAGCTGTGCCTCGCTTTAGGACTCGTCGGATCGAGCTACGGGGCACGCCTGCACGTCGGAGGATGGCTCAACGTGCTGGGCCCGGCTTACGCCGCGGCAGCGCTCGGTGCAGGCCTGGCCCTGGGACGAACTCGTGGCCGGATGCGGGCCCTCGTCTGGGGGCTTGCCGCCGCGCAGCTCGCGTGGCTCGCGTATGACCCACGGCCGCAGATCCCGACCGAGCAAGACCTTGCCGGAGGCGAGCACGTCCTGGCGGCGATCCGGGCGGTGGACGGACCGGTGTTCTGTCCGGACCATCCGTACCTCGTCGACCTCGCCGGCAAGCACGGCAGCGTGCAGACCGCCGCCCTTGTCGACGTGCTGCGTGCCGACACCGGCGAGGTCGGCCGCGCCTTGCGAGCCGAGTTCGCACGCACGATGCTGTCCCAGCGCTTCGCAGCGATCTTGCTGAACGACGACGACATGTTCCCCATCTTCGACATGGTGGAGTTTCCCTTCGCTTACACAAAGGCGAACGACCTATTCGACGACGCCGAGACCTTTCGATGCGTCACCGGTGGATTCGGCCGGCCCGCACACGTTTGGATTCGCAGACCCAAGTAGAGGACTTCCATGCCACACCGCGCCTTCGCCCTCGTTGCCATCGCCGCCACGCTCGGCCCCACACTGCCCGCCCAAGAGCTGGCCAAGCTCGCACCAGTCTTGCTCGGCCGCGGCGCGCATCGCTATCGCTGGGTCGAGGGCTGGGGACGCCTCCCCGACGGCAAAGTCCTCGGCAACACGCATGGCTGCACCATCGTGGGTCCACGCGGCAACATCTGGTTCAACACGGACACCGAGCGCGCGGTCCTCGTGCTCTCGCCCGCGGGCAAGTGGATCCGATCCTGGGGCAAGGACTTCCGCGGTGGCCTGCATGGCATGACCCTGGTTCGGGAGGGCGACGAATCCTTCCTCTATCTCGCCCACACCGCCCGACACGAGGTCATCAAGACGACGCTCACCGGCAAAGTGCTCTGGCGGCTCGGCTATCCCAAGGAGTGCGGACACTACGAGAAGGCCACGCAGTATCGACCGACGAGCGTCGCGCGCGCACCCGACGGTTCGATCTTCGTCGCCGACGGCTACGGCAAGTCCTGGGTGCACAAGTTCGACAAGGATCGCAAGTGGCTGTTCTCGTTCGGCGGCCCAGGCAAGAAGCCTGGCAAGATGCACACGCCGCACGGCCTGTGGATCGATACGCGCGGCGAAGAGCCGGTGCTGATCGTTTGCGACCGCGAAAACCACCGGCTACAGATCTTCGACCTCGACGGCAAGCTCCAGCGCATCGTGCACGGCATGCTGCGTCGCCCATGCAACGTCTACCCGGACGGCAAGGAACTCGTCGTCGCCGATCTCGCCGGGCGCATCACGATCCTCGACCAACACTATGAGCTGGTGCTGCACCTCGGAGACAATCCCGATCCCAAGAAGCGCGCAAAGAACGGAGTCCCGAAGACCCAATGGAAGCCGGGCGAGTTCATCTCGCCACACTCGGTGTGCGTCGATGCCGACGGCAGCATCTACGTCATGGACTGGTTGCGGCTCGGGCGTGTCTCCAAGCTTCAGCGCATTCACTAGCGTGTTTGATTCTAGCGGGAAGTCGGCCCACCCTTGCTCCCGCGCGAGAATTGCGAATCACCGAACCACGACATCCAGGAGGCACCATGAAGATTGACATTGGCATCCCAGAAGACCAGCGCATCGCGATCGTCGACGGGTTGTCCCATCTGCTGGCCGACAGCTACACGCTCTATCTGAAGACCCACAACTTTCACTGGAACGTCACGGGCCCGATGTTCAGCTCGCTCCATCTGATGTTTGAGGCGCAGTACACGGAACTCGCTCTCGCCGTCGACATCATCGCCGAACGCATCCGTTCGCTCGGCGCCCGCGCCCCCGGCAGCTACGCGGAGTTTGGTAAGCTCACCACGATCACCGAGGAGACCGGCACGCCCAACGCCGAGGGCATGATTCGCCAGCTTGTGGCGGGCCAGGAGGCCGTCGTGCGGACCGCGCGCAAGATCTTCCCCACGGTGGACGAAGCCAACGACGAGGCCAGCGCCGACCTGCTAACGCAGCGCATGAATATCCATGAGAAGAACGCCTGGATGCTCAGGAGCATGCTCGGCGACTAAGGATGCACGCACCGATCTCGTGCGCGTCGAGTCCAACCGTGCCCGAGGCTAGAATATCTCGCCACTAGCCCGCAGGCAGGTTCCAGGGCTCCCAGAAGCCCCACTCCTCAGCGAAACGTAATCGCTCGCGCATTTTCGAAAGGGTCCACGCGATGAGATCGGCCGCGCTTCTCGCACTCGCCCTGCTTGCGGCATGCACAATTCCGGCTCCGGTTGAACTGGGCCGCGCTTCTAGACTTCGGCGCGATGTAGCAGAACTCTGCACGCTGATCAGGGATCACTACATCTACTTCGATGATCGTTCGGCCCACTGGTCGGAGGCCTGCGAACTGGCGCAAACCGAAGCGCTTGCAGCAAGAACCAGTGCGCAGCGGCTGGCCGTGCTCGAGAAATTGCTCGACGAACTCTACGACCCGCATGCCTCACTCGGAACGAACACATCCACATCGCCGCGACTCGTTCCATCAGGTGCGGACTACTGGCTCGTCGCTGACGGAGACCATGCACGGGTTGTCGGCGTGAGACCGGGTAGCGGGGCGGCGAGAGCCGGGCTCCAGCCGGGCGATCGAGTCACGGCTCTCAATGCTGTCCCGTTGCAACAGGCAGCGATGACGCGTATCCGTTCGGGGCGGGGTCAGATCCCGTCCGAGCGCCTGAGCTGGGCCATGAACGCGATGGCTGCAGGCTATCGCGGCACGCCCCGAGCCGTCACCATGCTGCGCAATGGCAAGCGGCTGGAACTGACGCTGGCTGACCCTGTCCCGAAATGGCCGGGCAAGTATGTCACAGCCGGAATGCTGGATGGACGTGTAGGTTATCTCCGTTTGAACAACTCACTGGGGGATTCTGGCACCGTAAAGGACTTCGATGCCGCACTCGAGACACTGAAGAGCGCAAAGGCTTGGATTCTTGACCTACGCGACACGCCGGGCGGCGGGAATACCGGAATAGCCGAGCCAATCATGGGCAGGTTCATCACAAGACAACGGGCCTATCAACGGATCATTCCTGCCGGAAAACCCGCATATGACCGGACCGTCTCTCCGCGAGGTCCATGGACAGTCTCCGGGCCACTCATCGTCCTGGTAGGGCATTGGACCGGCAGCATGGGCGAAGGCATGGCGATTGGCTTGGACGGCATGGGGCGCGGGCGTGTCATGGGCTCGCAGATGGCAGGCCTGGCCGGCGGCACCGAGAGTTTCACGCTGAAACACACCGGCATTCGCGTGCACTTTCCGACCTATGATCTCAAGCATCTCGATGGCACGCCGCGTCGCGATTGGCTGCCACCAACCAGAATGCTCGCTGACAATGGAGACGGCCCGGATCTTGCTCTAGCGAGAGCACAGAAGTGGCTGCGGCATCATCCAGGAAAGTGAAACCGCTCTTGGCT
>CAYSWE010000223.1:0-7702 GCA_964434515.1 uncultured Phycisphaerales bacterium
ATCCGCAGCTTCTACGAGGGCCTCGACAGTCTCACGATCGTTGAGTTCGGAAACGAACAACAAGTCGGGTCGCACCTTGCGGGCGAGATCGATGCCGGCGCGCAGAGTCGCTACGTGCCGTCCAACCTCGCACTGCTGGATCAGGCAGTGGCCGTCTTCGTGCACGAGTTCGATCGGGTCTTCGACCGTGATGATGTGCAGGTCTCGCTCGCGGTTGAGACTATTGAGCAGGGCCGTCTGCGTCGTTGTCTTGCCACAGCCAATCGGGCCTGTGAGGAGCACGAGGCCCGAGCGCATGGCCAGGTAATCCTCCAAGTATCGAGGCAACCCTAGCTCGTCCAGAGACGGTTGCGCCTGAGAGATCTTCTTGAACACGAGGCCGTGCCCATCCACGACGCGGAAGAAGTTCGCTTTGAACGAAACGGCCTCGTCGTGATAGAGGAAGTCCGTATCACCACTGCACTCGAAATCCGCAAGCTGCTGCTCGTTCAGCACGGCCCGCGCCGCGGCAGTGAGCTCGAAATCCTCGGGTGGATCCAACTCGAGCCGCACGAGCTTGTCGAGCACCCGTACGACTGGATGCTGACCCGTCCGCAGGTGGATGGTGGAAGCCTCCAACTCCATGGCGCGTTCCAGCGTTTCACGCAAGTCAAACATGCTGTGCTCTCCTCTCAGCCCGCGGTCATCAAGAAGCGGTGACGATCCCTCGCCCGGGCGAACGCTTCCTCGATCGCGATCTGGCCGGCCTCGACGAGATCCATCAGCCGGTCATCCATGGATCGACACTCATTCTCCGTCTCGAACGAAACCAGGATCGGCAGACGGTCTAGGCGGCCATCGGCGATCGCCCGGCGGATCGCCTTCGTCGTGAGAATGACCCCCTCGGCAAGGACAAGCTCCGTGCCGTCCACCGACGGAACCAGATCCTGATAGATCACGCCTCTGAGTTCGGAAGCCAGGTTGCCACGGAAGTTCGCCAGGACCTGATCGGGAACGCCCTCCTCGAGCTTGCGCAAGCACTCGACACTGCCAGACGCTTGCATGCCGGCGACGACCAAGTGCCCGGTGGACGCCAACTGCATGCAGAGTTCGATCGACTCAGCGCCATGCAGGTCGCCGACGACAATGACATCCGGATCCTCACGGAAGGCCGATCGCAACGCCGCCGACAGCGCTTTGCTTTCGCGCGAAACCCGCTTGCGCGTAACCAGCCCGTCCGCGCCGTGCTCGTAGTTGAACTCATGGAACTCGTCGATCACGACGATGTGCCCAGCTCCCTCACGCGCAAGCGTCTGCACCATCGCGGCGACGGTCGTAGACTTGCCCGATCGTGGCCCACCGGCGACGAGCAACAGACCACGCCGATTGGCTAACACGCTCGATACGGCGCCCAGGTGGCCGAGCTCATCGAGGGTCGGGATCTGCGCGGGCACGAGTCTGAGCGACGCCGCGACGCCGAAGCTGTCTTGGAAGACGGTCAGACGACAGGTATCCCCATGCGCCCCACGCAACCGAGTGACGACGCTATGCTCCAGGGCCAGCAACTCGCGCTCCGCCGGATCCAAGATCGCGCGAAGGAAGTCCTTCATCCAGCACCGATCAATACGGCGCTGCGAAAGTGATACCAGTCGACCACAGACGCGTGCCCGTGGACGCCGCTCGGTCGCGAGCAGTACGTCCGTCGCGTCGCGCGTACGGGCGCGGTCCAGGAGTTCGCCGAACTCGGGAACCTCGGCTTCGCCGTCGCCTTGCTCGTCGTGTGGCGTGGCGCGTCCGCTGACTCGCCGCCCCTCCTGAATCGACAGTACGAGCTCGAGCGTTTGCTGGGAAATCCCGCCCTCTTCGAGCAAGATCTGGCCGATTGGCTTGCGGCGGCCGCCAAGCGCCTGAATCTGTACACAACGCCGCACGTCTTCGCTCGGTATGAACGGGTTTTCGAGCAAAATGATGCCGAAGCGTGTGTCGTCCATGTCAGGGTGCCTCGCGGAACGGTTGTCGAGAAGATCGGCACACACGGTGGGCCCGCTTGAGCCAACGCCGCGTCGATTCGTCCCGACTGCACGCATACCCCGCCGCGGCCTGCCGCTACCATGGAGTCAGCTCGGACCCCTGAGAATGAGATTGATCGAATGCTTCTGACCAACGTCCTGCTCTGGTTCCTTCCCCAAGCCGCGGCGCTACCGCCGAAGGCCGCTCCCGCGAGGGAACCCAGCCACCACCTTGTCCAGGTCCGCATCAAGGACGCGCGCTCGCTCGCCCTCCTGCAGACGCTCGACCTGGATCTCGCCGCCTGTACGGCCCTGGAGCTGCCGGTGCGCGTCGTCGACGTGATCGCCAAGGACAGCGACATCGCGAAGCTCCGCAGGTCCGGACTCGAGTTCGAAGTCGCGGTTCGCAACCTCGAGGACTCGATCGAGCGCCGATTGTCGCAGTTTAGTTTCCCGAACACCCTGACACCGCCGGTCGGGCGCGGCGCGATGGGGGGACACTACACGCTGGCGCAAATCGTCGCGCACCTCGACAAGTTCCACAAAGATCATCCCGCGATCTGCGCGAAAAAGGTCAGCCTCGGCAAGTCGGTGCAGGGCCGGGATCTTTGGATGGTGAAGATTTCCGACAACGTCAACCGCGACGAGAGCGAGCCGGAGGTGCTCTTTGACGCGCTGCACCATGCGCGCGAACCTCTCTCGGCGACGACCACGCTCCAGTTCATGGACTGGTTGCTGGACAACTACGGGAAGGACGCGGAGGCAACGTTCATCGTCAACAACCGCGAGCTGTACTTCGTGCCGTGCGTCAACCCAGACGGCTACGAGTACAATCGCTCGATTCGTCCGGGTGGTGGCGGACTGTGGCGCAAAAACCGGCGCAACAACGGTGGGTCCACGGGCGTTGACCTCAACCGCAACTGGGCCACCGGCTGGGGCGGTAGAGGCAGCAGCGGCAACGGGCGCTCCGAGACGTATCGCGGTCCAAAGCCGCAATCCGAGCCGGAGATCCAGGCGCTCGACAACTTCATCAAGAGTCGAAAGTTCGTGCTCGGGCACTCGGCACACACGTACACCGAGGTGCTGCTCCGCCCGTGGGGGTTCCAGCGCAGCGAACCAGCCAACGCAGCCGAGTACCGCAAGATCGACGCTGCCGCCTTGGCCAAAAACCCGATGCGCTCGGGTGCTGCAAGCATCCTGCTTTACCTCGCCGACGGCACAGCGCTCGACCATTACCACGCCAAGTACGGAATGTACGGCTACACGGCAGAACTCGGGCGCAGGAGCGAGGGTGGCTTTTGGCCAAGCCCCGCAAACCAGGTTCGCATCGCCAATCGGCACCAACACATGTTCAAGACGTTCGCTCTGGTCGCCGGAGCGAACCTTACGATCGATGCGGCCAGCATCGCTGAGGCCGGCGGCGGTAACAACAACGGCAAGGTCGAGCCTGGAGAGGATGGGCTCGTACGCGCCACGGTCTCCAATGCCGGCGCGTCGGCAACGCTGACGACGGCCGCGTTGTCCATCAAGTCGCTGACGACCGGCGTATCGGTGATCACGGCCAGGGCCAACCTTGGCACGGTTGCAAAGTTTTCGACCGTCAACAACAACGCCGCACCGCTGCGCATCCGACTCGCTTCCAACTTTGTCGGCCTCGTCGCGCGTCTCGAACTCTCCGTCGCATACGAGGGCATCACGGTCAAGAAGCGGCTAGATCTCAGACTTGGAACGCCCCAGCCCATCGTCGGCACAGCCTTCGAGACAGATCTCGGCTTCCGTCGTGCGAACGACGACACGGCATCGACTGGCCGATTTGAGCGCGCTGCACCTCAGCGCACGACGTACCAAGGCCGCGACTACCAGCCTGCCAGCGATCACACACCTGGCAATGGCACACGGTGTTGGGTCACGGGCGCAGCGGCGGGTTCGAGCGTAGGCGCGAATGACGTGGACGGTGGACGCACGCGGGTCCTGTCTCCGATCATGGATCTTGCGCACGTCGCGGCGCCGACGCTGTCGATCTGGCTCTACTACTCGGAGTCGGTTCCTTCTAGCGACGCATTCACGGTCGAAATGAGTTCCAACGGCGGCTCCAGTTGGTCACAAGTCTTCCGCCGCAACACCTCCACACCCGGCTGGCAACAGGTCCGAATCGAGCTGACCGGCACGATGACGAGCCGCATGCAGTTCCGATTTTCTGCACAGGACCTCCAGCCTTCGCTGGTCGAGGCCTGCGTCGACGACCTTGAGATTGCCGGCCTGGTCGACAAAGCTGCCTTGACGATTCTCGGTGGCGGACAGCGCGGCAGCCGTGCTCGTTTTGGGCTGCGCGGGGCACCTGGCGCCGTAGGTCTCCCGATGCTCTCGGCGACTACGGGAAACGTCTCGATCCCGGGTGTCGACGGCAAGTTCCTGCTCGGTGTGTCGACTCTGGCCTTCGCGCCGGCGGTGAGCTACGGCGGCGGCAGCAGCGCGACATTCGACGTCCCGATGCCGACCGACGCCGGCCTGGTCGGAGTCCGAATCTACTTTCAACAGCTGCTGATTCAGAGTGTCACGAGCCTGAAGCTCGGCAACCGTAGTTCGATCACGATTCGTTAGCGTTATCGTCGGACGGCGTGTTTCGACAGATTTTCACGGTGCGTTCCTATGAGCTCGACTCGCTCGGGCACATGAACAACGCGGTCTACTTTTCGTGGCTCGAAGAGGCCACCTTCGCGGCGCTCGCGGAGCGTGGTCTGCCCTTCTGCGACCTACGTGACCACGGTTGGTTACCCATCCTGGTCCATGCAGCAATCGACTTTCGTCGGGAAGCCAAAGCCTGCGACCGCATCGCGGTCGTGGGCTGGCCTGCGGCTTACGGCATCACGAGCCTGACTGTCGGCTACCGGCTCGAACGCATCCGGGACGGAGCACGGATCGCCGAGGGCCAGCGGGTCTGGGTCGTCGTCGATACGCAGGGCAAGAAGATCCCTGTTCCGCAGGAGTTGCGCGATGCGTTGGGCGAACCGATCAGCGAGCCCAGATCCGAATCTCGTCGATGACCTTGTCGTGCATCCCACCGGCGAAGATGTCCTTGGTCCACGTTCCGGCAATTCCTGGAATGCCTTCGAGCTGGGCGCGACGCTGAGACTTCCCTATTGGAACACCACGGCTCTCCGCGAACGTGGGCTCCGTCTTCGCCAGCAGAGTCCAGTATTGCCCGACGAACTTCGGTATGCGGTACATACTGGACGCAAAGGCGACCTCGTCGGTCCGACACCGTGCGTGCACCGCCACGACTCGCTTCGACGGATCCACGAACACGTAGACAACCTGAAGAAGACCTGGAATCGAGTTGTCGAGGTAGCCATAGCGCCGGCCGCCCGACTTACCGAGTGGGGTCGCCTCTGCATCCGTCTCGGTCGGCCGAATCTCGCGAACCTCCCGGGTGAGCTTCTTGGCGAGGAGATGCGCATCGAGCTTTTCGAAGCTACCCAAGGGAGCCGTATCGGTCTCGCCAAACGACAGCCGCTGAGCACAGGAAGAGACCAGCAAAGCCAGCCCGGCGAGAGAGGTCCGATGAAGCGTGTGCATGGTTCCGCCCTGTTCGTCCGCAACGCCGCGGCCCGTGATCCCTTGGCGGAACTGCCGTTCAGAGCGTGCCTACGAGACGCTCCTCCAAACGCCGAATCGTCGATGGCGCGAACCCGGCGTAGTGGTTGTTGGCAAGCACGAAGACGTCGCGAGACTCCATCGTCCGACGAACCCACTGAGCCCAAACGTCGAGCCGCCACCCTTGGTCGAGCACTTCACGGCTCCACGTCTTCGTAATCCGCTCAATCGCCTGACGATCACCAAGCAACCGCAGATAGGAGAACGGCGCGGTCCACAGGTCATCGCGCCCCAGAACTGCATCGGGATCGGGCATGTAGGCGTGGTCCGTCACAGCCAGTGCAACGCCTCGCTCCTGCAGTGCGTCCAGCAGCTGAGGGACCAAGAACGCTCGATTCCTGACCTCCACGACGAGGCGGATAGGCAGCGGAGCTCGCGCAAGACAACGATCTAGAAACGGGGCCAGGCGCGCGACAAGGTCGGCGACGGTCAGGTTCTCCGCTTTGCGCCAGTAGCGAAACTGCAGAAGGAGTGGCCCCAACTTGGATCGGAGGCAGCATATCGCACCAAGGAACTCGTCGAGTTCGGCATCGCAGTCCGTAAGGAATCGGTCGTGCGTGATCGCCTTGGGAAACTTGGGACACATGAGAAACCCATCAGGCAGCCGTGCGTGCCAAGATTCGACCGTCGCCAGCCGCGGCGTACCATAGAAGCTACTATCCAATTCGACACAGCGGAACCGCGCCACATAGTGGCGCAACATCTCACTGGCACGCGTGCCCTCGGGGTAGAACGGCCCAACCCAATCCTTGTAGGACCAGCCCGCGGTCCCCGTCCACAACTCGTGCCTTACTGGCATATCGAAGAATTCACCTAACGACACACCACTAGCGCCCGATCAGAATACGGTCGCCGAGGATCAGATCCGCAAGTCCATTGCCGTCGAGATCGTCGACGGCGTAGCAGTCCGGACGTGCGGTTCCGAGAAAAAGGTCAGGGAACGTGTAGCATCCGCCGAATGTGCCACGCCCCTGGTTGTGAAACATACACACGATCGGGAGTTCGACCGTACTGCGCTTCACGCTGCCAACCGTGAGTAGGTCGGGCAAGCCGTCGCCGTCTGCGTCAGCCGCCGCCAGACCAATCGCGGTGCCCGCATAGGTCAGCGCCGAACCACGAAATGTGACGTAGCTGCCCGCGTAGGTCCGAGCCCCGACGCGGCGGATCCGGTTGAAGAAGATGGCGATGCGCCGCTCGGACGGCAAGACGAAGGCGAGTTCGTCGCGCTGATCGCCATCGAGGTCGACGAGCATAGGCAGCGACGTCGGCGGACCGACCTTGACGTCCCCGACCACCGTCCTGGCCGATCCGGATGCCACTCGGAACACGTCATCGCGAGGATCTCGTGCCAATAACAGCAGAGAGAAACGAACGAGTGCGCCGGACGAGTACACAAGGTCCACTCCGGCGTCGGCGGCCGGAGTGTGTCCGAGGATGTTGCCCGCCGCAGGGTCGTGAGCGGCACGCTCCAGAAGTTGCGCCGATCGCGGGAGGGTGAAGGGCAGGCCAGAAGGTCCCACCGCCCTACCTCGCAAGAACACCAATGCCACCGAGCCTTGCCGCATCGTCGCGGCCGTCTTGAGGAACACACAGAGATCACCACGGCCGTCGCCATCCGGATCCACCGCCAAGATCCGTGATTCCTTGGTCAGCAACCCGTCGCGAATCCCTGCCGGAAGGTAGCGTCGTAGGTCGGTGGAAAAGATCGGCGCAGTCGTCCCTGGCTTCAGCACGCCGAGTCTGCCACCGGCCTCGAGCCAGCAAAGCGTATCGCCGGACGCAGGAGTCACGACGCGCGTCAGGGTGGTGGGCAACACGACGCCGGTCGCCGGACGCACCTTGCTGCCGGGCTCGAGCACAGCAGGCGCGAGCGTTCGTTCCAAGAGCAGCCCCTGCTTGTCGACCGAAGCGATGTCGCGGTCCCCGTCGCCGTCCGTGTCCACGAGCGCCACTCCAAGTGCGCCACCGACGGTGCCAAGCTTCCGGGCGCGCGAAGCGAGCCCCTGCGGCGTGCGAGGAAGCGCCGAGATCACGGGCGTGGCACGTTGATCGAGAATCTC
>CAYSWE010000224.1:0-7699 GCA_964434515.1 uncultured Phycisphaerales bacterium
CGGCGCCGCCAGGGGCGTCCGAGGGCCGCGGATCAGGTCGAGGATTTCTGATTCACACCACTAGGCCGTCCAGCCACGGTAAATCCCTGCCGAAGACGTGGCGGTATAGGAACAGCAGGGCGGCGAGTGCCTGGTTCTGCGTCGAGGCGGCCACCTGCCCCTGGGTCGCTAGGTAGCTGAGGAAACGAGTGACGTGCTCGGCACCGAGCAGAGCGGGGTCGCGACGACCGTGGAACTCGTAGTATCGCCGCATCCAGTGAAGGTAGGCGGTCTCCGTGCGACGACTGAGATGGCGCAGACGCATGGCCCGACGCGCGCGGTCGCCGAGACGAGGAGCAGGTCTCGGACCGTTGTCGTAAGAAGGAGCGTCCTCACAGACCAGCCCGCAGAACACTCCGGGCGTGCCGATGGCTAGGAGCGCTGGATCGCTCGCGCCGAACTCGACTCCCCACTCGGACAACACAAATCAGGTTTACCGAATGGGGCCAAACCGGTCAACCGGGCGACCGACGCGTCTGCAAACCAGCCGCCGGAGAGGGAACTTGTATAGCCGTGTGATTTGTGCACACGGGTCCATGGCAATTCGGGTGTCGCCGCTGCGTTGCCCATCGACCTCAAGGCCGCCTGTCCTACCCACCGCCCACGGCTAGCGGCCCCCAGGAAAAGGAAAAACCCCGAGAGCAGCGCCTTTGCGCGTTCTCGGGGCTTTTTGAGTGGCGAGGACGAAGGGACTCGAACCCTCAACCACCGGATCGACAGTCCGGTACTCTAACCAATTGAGCTACGTCCCCAGATTGGAGGCGAGGGAGTCTAGCGCGCCGTGGTCTCGTCGCAAGGGTGCGTCTGGCGGATGAGACGGCAGGCCGCGCTCCCCCGGTTTGGGGCCCGACGCCGGCCTGGCAGGGAGTGGCGGGGACGGGGAGCGGGGAGCGCGACTTGCCAGTAGCCCGCCGGGCGGCATCCAGGCAGGTGAATGCCGTGGCCGACGGGGTGAACCAGAGTCCACCTCCGAAGAGCTGCCCGACCATAGACCGACCGCCACCGAAGGTTTCGCAATTCTTCGAAGCTCGGAAAACCGGTGGCTGAGTGGATCTCCTATGGTGTCCGCGAATGGCCGAACGACTGGTGATTTTCAACGCCGATGATCTCGGGATTTCGCCTGGGACGAATGATGGAATCCAGGCGGCCGTGGAGGCTGGACTGGTGCGCGAGGCGAGCCTCTGCGTGACCGGGATCGCTGCCGAGGCGGGTGCGGCGATGGCGGCGCGGCTGGGCGAGCGGCTCCGTGTGGGGCTGCACCTTTCGCTGACGCTCGGCGCGGCGCGGACGGGCGCGATCCGCGGCCTGACGGACACGGCCGGAAGCTTTGCACCGCTGCCGCACGTGCTGCGCTCGTGCCTCGCGCGACGCGTCGATGGAGCGGCCGTGGAAGCCGAGATCCGCGCGCAGCTGGCCGCGCTGCGCGCACTTGGCATCGAACCCACCCACCTCAACGGCCACCATCACGTGCATACGTTCCCGGTCGTTCGCGATGCGCTGCTCCGCGTATTGAAAGACGACCCGATCTCTTACATCCGCCTACCCAACGAGAGCGCGCGCACCGCTCCACGGCTCGCACCCCGCCGACTGCTGCTCGGACACTTCGCGAGGCGGCTCGGGCGGAGCCTTCGACGCCTGCGCCAGCCACCGCGCTCGCTGCCGATGGTGGGCCTCGCGCTGCTCGACGAGCCTGACTACCGAACTCGCTTCCTCCGAACGGCGGGCACGCTGCGCTGCGCCACCGAGTGGATGCTGCACCCGCGCGCGGCGGACGCGGACTTTGCGCGGCTCGACCACCACACGGCCGGCGCCTACACCCATCACCAGGAAGAACTCGCGACGCTCGCCGATCCCGCCTTTGTGGAGCAGGTCCGCGGGCTCGGGATCCGCCCGGGACGCTACTCGGAGCTCGACGGCGCGCAGGCCGGGTGACCGAGGATGGCCTCAACCGGCGTGGGGCGGTCGTAGCGCTTGCGGAATCCTCGCCAGCGGATGCGGGCCATGTCGGTGATCATGCGCACGCTGTCGCGGAAGAAGCGCACGGTGCTCGGCTCCTTGCGATAGAGAAACGTCACGCCAACCTCGTCGATGCGCTTGCCAAGCCTACGCGCCACGAATAGGAGCTCGACGTCGAACGAGAACCGAGTCAGCCGGCAACGCGGGAAGAGATCGAGCGCAGCCGCGCGCGACGCGCCCTTGAGGCCGGCCTGCGTATCGCCGACGCCGCCGACGACGAACATCCGCACCAGCAGATTGAAGAACCGCCCCATCACGTGACGGGTGTAAAGGTAGCGAAAGAAGTTCGGCGCGACGACGTAGCGACTGTCGGCGTGCGTGCGGCTGGCAATCGCCAAATCGGCGCCGCTCTCGAGTGCGTCAAGAATGCCACCGGTGTTCTCGATCGGATAGGTCAGATCGGCATCCATAAAAATCCGGTAGCGCCCGCACGCTTCGAGCATGCCGCGCCGGACGGCGAACCCCTTGCCCTGGTTCGGGTCGTCCCGGATCATCCGGAAGCGCCGCCGTTCGGGAGTGTTTCCCTGGCCAGCGTCCGCACTACGCTCGACCTCCCGAGCGAATGCGGCAAGGATCGCCGGCGTCGCATCGCCGCTGCCGTCGTCGACCACGAGCAGCTCGGTCTCATGGTCGAGCGTGCCAAGCCAATCCCAGACCGTGTGCAGCGACTGAGCGGCGTGCGCCGCGCCGTTGTAGATCGGCATGATGATCGTGAGATGCGTCAACAGGGTAGACTCTGTGCTTTCGCCAAGCCCGAAGCCTACCTTGCGCATGCAGATCCCTCCCGCGTTCTCGCCAGTTCTTGTCACACTTCTTCTCGCGGGCGTGCTCGCCGAGCTCGCACCGGCTCAGGCGGCGCGCCGCCCGATTCGCGTGGTGACGTCGTTCGCGCTGGCGCCCGACGGCCAGACGCTCGTGTTTGCCCATCAGGGCGATCTCTGGCTCGTGTCGAGTCGCGGCGGCGCGGCTCGGCAAATCACCCAGGGACCAGCACAGGACGGCCGCCCGTCGTTTTCGCCGGACGGCAAGTGGCTGGCCTTCGAAAGCGACCGCGGTGGCAACGGCATGCAGATCTGGGTGCAGGCCCTCGCCGGCGGCGAACCGCAGCAGCGGACGTTCCATTCGGCCCGCCACTATCCGCTCGAATGGACCAGCGACGGCAGCGGGATCGTCGCGCTCGTGCCGGGCCTGTCGCCGTTTCGCGAGCTGCAAGCCTCGGTCGTCACGGCGTTCGGCGAACGCCGGCATCCGCGGCGATTGTTCGAGACCCCGGTGCGTGCGGTGTGGCTCTCGCCGAGCGGCAAGCGCGCGCTCGTGAGCCGGACGGGCCGGCCGCTCATGCGGCGCGGTTATCGGGGCTCGGCGGCGGCCCAACTCTGGCTCGCGAGCCTCGCGGCCGACCCCGTGACCTTCACCCGGCTGTCGCCGGATCACGCCGACGCGATGAACGACCCATGGACCTACGCTGCCTGGATTGGCGAGGGCGAGATCCTCGTGGTCTCGGAGCGCAACGGCGTGCGTGACCTCTACCGCCGCCAGCTCGCGACCGGCAAGGAGACCCGCATCACCGACTTCGGCGTGCGCGCCGCCCAGGGTAGCGGCAGTGATGCAGCGATCGGCCGTGTCGTCGTGGCCAGAAATGGCTCGCGCGCGGTGTTCTATCGTGGCTTCGACCTGTGGACCATCGACCTCGAGCAGGCGACCGACGACCAACATCCGGCCGCCTGCAAGAAGCTCGAGATCTTCTGCAACGACGACGTGTCGGCATTCCGCTTCGAGCGCCGCCTGGAAAAGCGCGCGACGGCCGTGGCATTCACGCGGGACGGCAAGGAGCTCGCGTTCCTCGCCAGCGGCGACCTCTGGGTCATGGACCGCGTGCTGCGCGAACCGGTGCGCGTGACCAAGAGCGCCGACGCTGAGCGCGAACCGGTCTTCAGCCATGACGGAACGCGTCTCTACTTCTGCTCCGACCGCGACGGACATCAGCCGGACATCTGGGTCGCCACGAAGCAAGACGCCAAACAACCCTGGTTCCTGCAGAAGGGATTCCGCCTGGCCCGAATCACCAACGATGCCGCAGAGGAAGACGAGCTCGATCTCTCGCCCGACGGCAAACGACTGACCTTCGTTCGCGAGGGAACGCTGCAGCACACCGACCTCGATGGCAAGAACCCGGTCGTCGTCGACCGCGGCTGGGACCGCGTGGACTACGACTGGTCCCCGGACGGACGCTACTTGGTCATCGCGCGCAACGACCCGTCCTTCAATCTCGACGTGTGGATCGTTCGGGCCGACGGTTCGGGGCGGGTGGTCAACCTGTCGCGGCACCCCGACAACGACCGCTCGCCAACCTGGTCGCCGGAAGGCGGACGGGTCGCCTGGCTCGGCCGCCGTGAAGGCAATGAGTGGGACATCTACTACGCGAACCTCGACCCAAAACTCGAGGAAGAGACCGCGCACGACCGCAAGCTCGAGAAGGCGCGCAAGGCGCTCGCGCCCAAGAAGAAACCGGCCAAGAAGAAGGACGCGCCCAAGAAGGACGCGCCAAAGAAGGACGCGCCAAAGAAGCACGACAGGCTCGTCGTCGAGGACGTTCACGACCGCGTGCATCGCGTGCGCAGCTCCGGCGACGAATCGCGTCTATTCTGGTCGAAGGACGGCAAGAAGCTGTTCTTCCATGCTGTCGTGCAAGGCAAGAGCGGGACCTACGCAATCGAGTTCCCCGACAAGCTGCGACCCAAGTTTCAGTTCGAAGCAGTTCCGTCCAGCCCACAGTGGACCAGCGACAAGGAACTGGTCGGCATGCTGAGCGGCGTTCCGGCGGCAATGTCGATCAAGGGCAAGATCGAGCGCTTCGCGTTTGAAGCCCGCACGACTTGGGACTGGCGCGCGCGCCGAGTCGCGGTGTTCCGCGAGGCATGGCGCACGATCGGCGCGGCGTTCTACGATCCCGCGCTCAATGGTCGCGACTGGAATGCAGTCGGCGATCGCTACGCCAAGGTCGCTGCGGACTGCCTCTGGCCCGACCAAATGGAGTGGCTCGTCAACGAGATGCTTGGCGAGCTCAACGGCTCCCACCTGGGCTACCGTCGCGCGCCGCGGCCCGGCAGCGCGGCGCTCGCGCCAACGCCGGCCTGGCGCGTGCAGACCTACGACCTCGGCCTGGTGTTCGATCGCAAGACTGCGGGTGACGGGCTGCTCGTCGCACACGCGCTCTACGGTGGGCCGGCACGTCGCCTGCGATCCCGCGTGAAGCGTGGCGAGCGCGTGCTCTCGATCGACGCGACGCCTGTCGAGGCGACAACCGACCTAACGACGGTCTTGAACCTCGAAACGGCACGCACACTCACGCTGGTCGTGCGCGCCAAGGACGGCAGTGAGCGCGACGTCCGCATCGATCCCATTCCGTTCGCGGCACGCCGCGCGCTGCTCTACGAAGATTGGGTGCATACGACCCGCAAGGAGGTCGAGCGCGCCTCGAAAGGCAAGCTCGGATGGCTGCACATTCGCGGCATGAACATGCCAAGCTTCGCACGGCTCGAGGCGGACCTCTATGCCGCCGGCGCCGGCAAGGACGGCCTCTTGATCGACGTGCGCTGGAACGGCGGCGGCTCGACTGCCGACCATGTGCTCACGGTGCTGTGCCAGCCTTCACACGCGACGACCCTGCCGCGCAATGCAACGACGCCCGGCTACCCACAGGGACGCCGCGTCTATGCGACCTGGGAAAAGCCGATCGTCATCCTCTGCAATCAACGTAGCTTCTCGAACGCCGAAATCCTGTCGCATGCGATCCAGACGCTCGGCCGCGGCAAGATCGTCGGCGAACGCACTGCCGGCGGAGTGATCTCGACCGGCGGCACGAGGCTGCAGGACGGCAGCTTTCTGCGGTTGCCGTTTCGAGGCTGGTTCTTGAAAAACGGCCAGGACATGGAACTCAACGGCTGCTTGCCCGACGTCCGGGTGTTGCTCGGACCAAACGAGCAGGAGCGGCACACCGACCCACAGCTCGCCGCCGCCATCGAAGTCTGCTTGGCGGACGTCGCCAAGCGCGCCGCTGCACCCAAGGTCAAGCTGATCCGCCGCAGCGAGCGAGGCAAGCGTCGATGAACGCGCCCGAGTTCGTTCCGCTGCCGCGACGCTACACACCGGCCCAGACGCCCGAGGCGGCGGCGCGCGCGTTCTACGAGGTCATGCGCACGCGACGTACGGTGCGCAGCTTCTCGGACGCGCCGGTATCGCGCGCGACGATCGAATGGATCGTGCGCGCTGCATGCACGGCGCCGAGCGGCGCCAACAAACAGCCCTGGCGCTTTGTGTGTGTCAGAGACCCGGCGCTCAAGCGCAAGATTCGGCTCGCCGCGGAAACCGAAGAACGTGAGTTCTATGCGCGCCGCGCCAACGCGCAGTGGCTCGCCGACCTCGCACCACTCGGCACGGATGACCAAAAGCGATTCCTCGAGATCGCGCCGTGGCTGATTGTCGTGTTCAAGCTGGCGAAGGACGACGACGGCTCGCAAACCTACTACACCGACGAGTCGGTCGGACTCGCCGCGGGGCTCTTGCTCGCGGCAGCGCACCACGCGGGCCTGGTCACCCTGACGCACACGCCAAGCCCCATGAAGTTCCTCCGCGAAGTCCTGGGCCGCCCAGCAAACGAGCGACCGTTTCTGTTGATCCCGGTGGGTTACCCGACCAGCGACTGCATGGTCCCAAGAGCTGCGCTCGCCAGGAAACCACTCGACCAGGTTCTGGTGATCGAATGAGCATCCTCGCACTGGCAATCGTTACGCTCGGTTGGGCCGCACAAGATGCAGCATCGGATTTCGTCAAGATCGCCGCCGTCGAAGACCCGTCGCGGCGCCGGCTTGCGATTCAGTCGCTGTGCGAAGAACGCAAGCTCGACGCCAAAAAGGCCGAGGCGCTGGTGCACCAGCTTCCACGACCGCTGCTGCCGCTCGAGCTCGAACCGGGCGGCGTGCGCGCGCTTCATGCCAAGCTTTGGCTCGGTGACATCCACGAAGCGGTCGACACCGAGCTGCGGATCGTCGTTCCCGCGGACTTCGATCCAACCAAGCGCTACCCGCTGTTCATCTCGTCCCACGGAAGCGGGGGCAACGCCGCGACCGCGATCACCTATTGGATCAGGACGGCGCACGACACGCCCATGATCGTCATCGCCGCCACCGAGCAGTTTGAAAACCACGGCTTTCGCAGTTCGGAAGAAGAGCGCTGGACACCGCTCTCGATCCTGCGCTGGGCCAAGCTGCACTTCCCGATCAACACGCGGCGCGTGTTCCTCGGTGGCGTCAGCCGCGGCGGCCACATCACCTGGGACGTTGCCATGCATGTGCCTGGCCCATGGGCGGGACTCGTGCCGTGCATCGGTGGGCCGCGTTACAACAACCTACGCCTGGTCGAGAACGTGCGCGGCATCGCCATTCGCGATCTGCAGGGCGAGAAGGACGACCCCGGACTGCTCGAGAACTTGCGCTATGCGTTCAAGAAGCTGGCCAAGGCCAAGGATACGAGCTTCCTGACCTTCCCCAAGCTCGGTCACAGCTTCGACTTCTCCGCCGTCGACTGGCTCGAGTTCTTCCGCACGCGGATGCGCACGCGCATCCCGACACGAATCCGCATGGCC
>CAYSWE010000225.1:0-7694 GCA_964434515.1 uncultured Phycisphaerales bacterium
CTCATCCCGCGGTTCGAGCATCACACGGGCGCGGAATCCATGGGCCAAGCGTTCGTCGACGTCGACCGACGTAGGGGCTCCAGTCGAGCGCCGAACCTCGCAGCGAAACTCCGGCTCGTGCAGCAGCCAGTCGTGGTCCAAGACGAGCGGGATGGCTTCGTCGAGCTCCGAACGAACGCGGTAGTGCGTCTCCTGACTCTCATGCAAGCTCTGCAAGCACAGTCCACGGGAGATGCGCAGGCCAACGAGCTGCTGATCGAGGTCGCCGATTTCGCGCCGCAAGCGCACACCCGTCTCGAGCGCGTGCGGCAGCAGCGCGTCGCCGCGAGGCTTCGTCGCCGGGAGGATGCAGCTACCAACGTAGGTGCCGTCCTCATACACGGTGCAGACGCCACGCCCGAGTGGCAAGGCCGTCGAGTTGACGAACTGCACGGACCGGAACGCGCGCTCGGCATGGTTGGCCACCCTGTAGTGCAACACCGTCTCTGACTCCGGAAGCTCGAGCTGGAACACCGGGATCACGGCGGAGCGCTGCGCCGCGATCGAGACAGCGTCCGGACACTCGAACACACAGAAGTCGCCGACGTCGCGCGTCTCGGCGGAAGTCATGTCCGCGCTCGCAAGAGCGTCGAGCGCAAGAGCGCCGCGGGCACGCAACGGCTGCGCGCGGCGCTTGCTCGCCGGCACGCCCATGGGTGCAGGTGCAGCGGCGGCCTCGAAATCCATCATGGACTCCTCGACCTCGACCGCGCCGAGTGCGCGCGCGTGGACGACGTCGATGTGCTGGCGTTGTGGCACCTTCGAGTCGGCCAGGTCGGTCGAGAAGGTGATCGGCTCGCCGGTCACCACCGAGATCCGCACTTCCTTCCAGTCCTCCTCGGTATTGTTGTCGACGATCGCGTAGCCATGGAACTCGAAGCCGCTCGCAACGCGGCGCAGCCGGTAGGAGATCTTCCACGCCGCGGCAGGGATCGTGTATTGGACCACGGCCCGCGTGTTCGACGAATCAGCGCTCAGCTCCAAGTCGACGAACGTGCTGCCCGGCTTGATGGCACGCACGTTGCGCTCGAGCGCCTTGTCGATCTCACCCTGAATGACGGAATCGTCGAAGCGCAGCTCCGCGATCTCGCGTAGCGGAAGCTTCTGCAAACCATCGGCCGTCAACAACACGAGATAGCGCACCTCGAACGCTGTGTAGGCCGCGGCCTCGGTCTCTGCATGCAGCCCCACGAGGGTGCCGCGCAGCGTATCGCTCGCGGCAACGACTTCCACCTTGGCCCCGCCCAGCGTCGTCGCCAACGTCTCGAGTGCCCGCGCCGGATCGATCGCTAGGTTGCCATCCACCGCGTTCGCCGGGCGAAAACTCGGTGGCGAAACGACGCGCACGTTGCCGTAGACGTTGAGCGAGGCCAGCACATCCCCTACGTGCTCGGACCGAACGGGGATCGACACTCGTCTGCAGGCACCAGCCTCGATGTCGAAGACACGACGAAAGTCGGCGATGCCGTTGGCGAAGAGAACGACTTCGTTGCTTGCAGGCGGGGATGGTGGATCGCTCGTCATACGTTACTTCTTCCTTCGCGCCGTACCGCTCGACAAGACACTCTGGTAGACGATGCGGGTCCAGATGTCCGGCTTGAGAAAACCCTGCCCCCACTTCGCATCGAAGTCCTTGGTGGGATGCGCGGCGACGGCCTCGTCGGCCGACTTTCCGGCCTCAATCAACTTCACGATGCGTTGCCGAACGGCCGCCAACATGTCTCGATAGACGATGAGTTCGGCGCGATCGGAGAGCGGACCATGGCCCGGGATCACCTTGGTCTTGTCATCACAGAGGTCGATCACGCGGCTCGCGGCGCGGATCACCCCGAGGACGCTGCCACCGCTGCTCAGGTCGATGAACGGATACAGGCCGTTGAAATACACGTCGCCCGTGTGAATGACGTTCGCCTTCTTGAAGTGGACGACGACATCGCCATCGGTGTGTGCGGGGGGCACGTGGAAGGCGTGGATCGTATCGCCGTTCCAGTGAAACGTGACGTCGCTGGTGAAGGTCACGACCGGCAAGGCTGCCTTCGGCGAAGCCGGAACCTTGCGATGCAGCGCCTCGATGACCGAATCGACACTCATGCGTTTGCGCACGTTCTCGTGGGCCACGATGATGGCCCCGGTCTTGCCAAAACGCTCATTGCCACCCGTGTGGTCGCCGTGCCAGTGCGTGTTGAGCAAGAAGCGCAAAGGCTTCGGTGACAGCTTCTTGATCGCGGCTTTGATCTGGTCCGCTAGCGGCGCGAACTTGTCGTCGATCATAAAGACGCCGTCCTCGCCAACCGAGATCCCGACGTTGCCACCGCTACCGACGAGCATGTGGATGTTGCGGGCGACCGCGACCGTCCGAATCCCCTTTTGTCCTTGGGGAACCGCGAACGAAAGAGCGCCGCAAACGAGCCCGAACCAAACAACCTGCGGTGACGTCATTCTACTTCCTCCTGAACGGGCCCCATGCTGCCCGAAGCCGTGCCTTTCGCATACCACTCATCGAGAACTGTGACGAGCCGGGCTTCGGAACGGACCGAAACGAATGCGTCGCGAACGGCGACCGGATCCGGATGCAGCGCCGCATACTGCAGCGCGTGCCGGCGCCACCTCCCTAGTCCGCGTCCCGGCCCATAGAGCGACGCGGCCTCGGTCCAGTGGAGGGCGAGCGCACGACGTTGCTCGGCGATCGTCGGTGCGCGAGCCGGACGTCCAGCGAGAAGGTCCCGCACCTGGCCGAACAGAAACGGATTCCCAATGCAGCCGCGCGCGAGCGTAACGCCATCGACGCCGGTGCAGGCGAGCATCCGAACCACATCGGCTGCCTGGAACAAGTCCCCACTGCCGAACACGGTCTTGGTCCCGACGTGCCGCTTGACGCGTCGCAGAAAGTCCCAGTCGCTCGGTCCAACGTAGCGTTGGCGAACCGTGCGGCCATGCACGGTGACTCCGGATACGCCGAGCTCGAACGCACCGTCCAAGATCGCAAAGAAGCGATCCGACGACTCGCGTGAGTCGTCGACGCCACGCCGCAGCTTGACCGTCACCGGACGCTCGCCGCCGACCGACTGGAGGACGCGATCGACGATCTCGAGCGCACGTCCAGGATGGCCGAGCAAGAACCCACCCCGGCAGCGATCGAGCACTCGGGGGACCGGACAACCAAAGTTGATGTCGACCGTGTCGTAGCCGGCATCGACCAGGTCGCGCGCGGCACGTCCAAACGTTTCGGGCCGCGCCCCCATGAGCTGCCCGCCGACCGGATGGTCATCGTCAGGCACGTCGAGGAGTCGGCGCCGCGCCTTACCGCGAAGCACGAGGAGTTCGTCGATGACGACTTCGTTCATCGTCAGCCTTGCACCGTGAAACCGAGCAACCCTTCGCATCGCCAGGTCGCTGTAACCACTTAGAGCAGCCTGCACGATCCACGGCTGGTCGACCGCATCGCGTAAGCGTGCGAGGTCGTCAGAACGTAGGGTTGTTGTGGCGGTAGGTTCCACGAAGAGGGGCGTGCTTTCTCGGGTTTGCGGTACTACAGATGGCACGTCTGCTAGCATGCTGGCAGAGCGACTCTGCCAGTTTTTTCACGTTTCTCTCATACACTGTCTGCCCTGTGCCTGGGGGCACCCCTTGCACAGCATCGTAGGAGGATCGATGTTCCGATCAATCTGCAGCCGTGCCACGGCACCCTGCGTTCTCACTCTCTGCCTCACCGGCGGTTTCGCCCAAGCTCAGGCCCTCCGGGTCCTCACGTTGACACCCGCGCGCGCCGCGGCGTGCAAGGGCAAGAGCTTCGCGTTCACCAGCGATGACTTCTTCAAGGCTGCGCGGGCCGCGCTGCTCAACAAGGCCAACTTCGGCACCAGCGGTAGAGTCAAGCGAGCGATCCAGTTCCAGACCCCCGCAGCGACTCTGACCGTCGCGAATCTCAGCGACGCGGACATCGTCTTGCTCCCACCGGGCACGACGTTGAGCGCGGAAGAGACCGACCTACTCGCCTCGTTCACCTGCAACGGTGGCGGCTTGGTCTCGATCGGCAATGCTGTCGCGAAGGAGCACGCAACGTTGCTCGGCGGCGAGCCAGGCCCAGATCAGACCACATCGCCCACGGTCTCGCCGAGAAACTCGCCGTTGATCAACGGGATGTTCGGCAAGCTGGCGACGAACACGACCATTCCCACGGGCTTTCACGGCAGCTTTGCGTTCGCCCCGATCCACGGCACGCCCGCGCTAGTCAACGGCAAGCTGCCGGTCGCCCTGTCGTTCTTCCTTGGCCACGGCCGCGCGGCCATCGTCGCCGACGAAGAGATGTTCGTCGACGGCCGAGTCTCCGGCTGCGCGCTGGCCGGTTGGTCCAAGAACTCGGAGATGATCTTCCTCAACTGCTTCGCGTTTGTCATGCCGCCGCCGACCTTCAAGTTTACGGCGCAGGACGTCATCTTCGCGTCCTACGGCCAAGGCTGCCCAGGCACGAACGGTAGACCAATCGCGAGCTGGTCCGGCCAACCGAAGCCCGGCAACTTCATGCGCTTCAACGTCATGAACGGTCTGCCCGGTGCGATTGGTGTCATGGTCGCCGGCGCCCAACGCTTCACGCAGGGCATGTGCTGGCAACACGTCACGCCGATCGTCTTCACGCTGCCGATCAGGCTCAGCGCCCAGGGCAGCGCGCGGCCCGGCTCGGTCAGCCTCTCGGCGCAGGTCCCGCAGAACATCCGCGCGCTGCTCGTCGCGCAGTGTGTTCTCCTCGACAAGGGTGGCAACCGCGGCCTAGCAACCTCGAACGGCGCTGAAGTCATCATCCGCTGAGCGACCCGGCCCGCCACCGCGGGCCGTGAGAATCGCAGGCGCAGGCCACGCAGCCGCGTCGACTCCTTCGAGGCCCTGCTCGGTCAGCAGTTCCAGGGCCATGGCGATCGTCGTAGCACAACGGTCGTGGTGGGCCATCTCGGGCCTCCGTGTCGTTCGTCGTTGATCAACACGAAACACCGAGATGGCCGGCCACGCCACTGCCCGCTCCAGAAGCCTCCCTCGAAGGGCGAGGGGCCTTCCTTCGCTGGGTCAGGCGGCCAGCGAAACTCCACCGCTACTGATACGCCCCCAAACCGATCACAATCCCAAGAGCGTCGCGTGGTCGTATGTCGATCCTCGCACGGACACACCCTTCGCGAACACCGTCCCGTCGGTCCTGCGCGCCTCGAGCGTCAACCCCGACCCCAGCTGCCACACCTCTGCATCCCTCCCGAAGCACGTTACGAACGCACCGCCGTGCTGGGCTGCAACAAGGTTCCATCGGCGTGGCACCGGCCCATCAACGTGAACTTTCACGGGTCTCGGTCGCAGCGACACAATCTTCACTGTTCCCTGGGCAGGCACATTCAGAACCTCTCCCGCCAGTGGGCGCCAGTTGTCGACAAGGTTCTTATATACCAGGTGACTCAAGGTCACTTTGTACTTGCCATCCATCATCAACACTTGGGTCTCGCCACGAGGATCCAATGCGATCTTCCGAGCCGGATCATACGGCACAACGCGCCACGGCAACCCGCGGACACTCGGCAGCCTCCCCGGTTGGTGCAACGTGACGCGCACATTGCTGATGGGTTGTCCCTCTCGGTCCACAACCCGCATTCGGACCAGTCGCCTCGAGGGAAACTCGATCTTCAGCACCGTGTCGCGGTTTCCCGGTCTCGCCCACGCCGCCAACCGGACACCATCGGCACTCGTGATCCGGCAAGTAACGGAATCTACGGGAACCTCCACTTCTCTCGCATCCACGCCGCGCCGTCGCAGCCCAACGGACCTCCACTCGCCCCTTGAATAGATGCTGAAGTCCGCAATTCGAGCGACCTGTCCGACGAGGACTACAGTTCTCGTCCTCTCGCGTTCGGACAAATCCACAAACACTTGGAAGCCATCGCCGTGGGCTTCAACGTGCTTGCGAACACCATGCATGCCATGCCCCCAGACATGAACGTTCACCTGGATTCCTTCCGGAAACACAGAGGCAACCTCGGTCCGCTCGCCGGCGTCAGCGAATCGATGGATCAAGAATACGGAGTTGTCCGCGTCATCCGGGCCCGCCGGCTGCCCAACGAGTCTCCAGCGGCACCCAGTCGCCGTCGTCCGCAACGTGGCAGGCACCCTTGCAGGAATGATGATCTTTTCGAAAACGCCTGGCCTGATTCGCAAGTTTCGAATCTCTGTCCTGTATGCGTTGCCGCCCTGAACCCTCAACATCCTGTATTCATGAATGTCACCCGGCAATCCGAGTCTCCCGAGGTGGTCAGTGCGACCCAAGACGATCGGGGGCAGGCTAGAAAACTTGAGATCCGATGTGAAAGCAGTAACCCGGGCACCAACGTGCGGGCGGCCTCCCGAATCTAAGAGTTGGATCCCACCCTTGAACCCATCCTCCTGCAAGATCAAGTCCACAGTGCGAGCCCCGCCTTCCACGAATGGCAGCGTGAACTGCCCAGGGTAGTACCCATCTCGAATCACCTGAAGGCGAGCGCTGGCCTCCGCAGTCACTTCTTGCGCCTCTAACAGCCCACGTCGATCGGTCAAGCCGAGTTCTCTCGTGACCACACCGAGCGACAACGCTCGCAGGGAAACACGTGCATGTGCAACGGGAAGGCCATGCGAATCCACGACGCGAAGACGAAGCCGGCCTCGACGAGCGCACCAGAGGATGGCCGTGCGATCGGCCGATACCGCGAGGTGCTTCGTCAGGACCTCGACCGAAGGGTCGTTGCTGCTGAACTCATATTGGCCCGGACGAAGTGCCGCCCGGCCATCGGCTTCCGTCTTGATCGTGACGGTGGGCTGACGCTTCCTAACCGCCCGAATGCTTAGCCCGGCGACCGGCACATGTTTCGCTCTTTCAAGCGCAACAACCGTCGCCCTAGGCTGATGGCGAGAGTCGGCCGCGCCCGGATCCACGACGGGATCCCGCACGATGCCTTTCTCCACTTTGCGATCGTCGACGGCCCCACCTGCAGCGGCCGCGTTGACCTCCCGCCCTAACGCTGCTCCGGGACGCGCAACGTCGGAAGACAGCTGCAGAATCGCCGCAACGACCAGGATGACCAACGTGACCCCGATGAGAACTCTTCGAAGTAAATGCCCTGACATCAAGGACCTCCCTTCCTACATCCAGCTAAGGCGCGCTCCAACAGCATAACCTCCGGGAGCCGCGGTCTATCGCACGCTACGGCATGTGCTTCGACACGAGGCGAAGGATTCCAGCCATGAGCGCCCCCAACGGTCGCCCCGTTCGACCCAGGTATGAACTGCCGATCCGCCGCCGGCGGATCGATTTCAATCCACTCCCAGGACAGCTAGGTCATAGTGGCATTGCCAGTGACGCGGTCGGTATCCGTGGGAGAGCCAGGATCCACGTCCTCGATATACGCCCTTCCGCCGGGGGGAATCGTCATTGGCGGGGAGTCCCCTGATTCGACAAAATGGCTATCGACCTCCTCTCCGTTCTTGTCTCTAATGATGACTTTATACGACTCGTCGGCTCCATTCGGAGTGAAGGTAAAGATCTTGTCGGTGGTGCCGGCGGCATTCGAAGCCGCAAGCACCGCGGCGCCGGTTCCCGCGTCGGGCGCGTCGGGCGCGTCAGGAGCGTTGACGTTGGAACCTACGCCGCC
>CAYSWE010000226.1:0-7663 GCA_964434515.1 uncultured Phycisphaerales bacterium
GGGCGTTACCCGTTCGGTGGGAGGGAGAAGGACATGACTCAGCAGGCACACCTCGAGGTTGGCGTGACTAGCGATCGCGTGGCGACCCTGGAAGCCCGGCGGGCGCCAACCGCGCGCCGCATCCCACGCGCGCCACGGCCACTCCACCGGGAGCCACTCCACCGCGAGCCGCCCGCGCGCGAGTTCGAAATCCCCGCCGCACCAACCGCGCCAACCACCGAGGAGTTGGCGGCACCGGAGGGTCATCGCTTCTGCCCCACACTCGCGTCGGGTGCACAACCGCGGCTGCGCCAGACGGTGGACATGGCGACTTGTGATTCGCGGCAATGCGATGGCTACCACAAGTGCGACGCGTGCGTGCACCAAGACAAACCGCTGTTCGCCGGGCAAGAGCTACCGCCACTCGACAACAGCCCGGCAGCGTTGACGACAGCCGAACACCCGATCTCGGTGTAGCGCCTTTGCGGAGGGCCGACCGCGTCGGTCCTCAATCGGAAATCTCGTCGTCGTGAATCGTGCGATCCCCCTTGTGGATCAGCCCTTCGGTGCGCGCGACACAGGTCGCCACCGTGGCATCTCCGGTCACGTTGATCACGGTCCGACACATGTCGAGCGGCCGATCGACGCCGAGGATGAGCCCGATACCTTCGAGCGGCACACCGATCTGACCGAGGACGATCGTCAGCATGACAATGCCGACCCCGGGAACCGCCGCGGTTCCGATCGAAGCAAGCGCGGCCGTAAGAACGATCTGGAGTTGGTCGCCGAGCGTTAGGTCGATGCCGTAGACGGTCGCGATGAACACGGCGGCGACCCCCTGATAGAGGCCCGTGCCATCCATGTTGATCGTCGCCCCCAACGGCAGGACAAAGCTGGAGATCTCTTCGTCGACGCCGATCCCTTTCTCGACGCAGTCCATGGTGACCGGCAGCGTAGCTCCGGACGAACTAGAGCTAAACGCCAGTAGCTGCGCGGGAATCATCGCGCGACAAAACGAGCCGATCTTGACCTTGGCGAGCAGGCGTAGCAGGAGGCCGTATACCAGGATTCCGTGGATGGCCAGCGCGATCACCACGGTGAACATGTAGCCCACGAGCGCCGAGAGCAGTTGCTTCATCTGGTCGGCGTCCTTGCCGAGATCCGCGATCACGCCGGCCATGAGCGCAAACACGCCGAACGGCGCGATTTTCATGATCAGATGAACCATCTCGATGATCGCATCCGAGAGCAACTGGAACATCTCGACCACAAGCTTGGTGTTCTTGCGGGCGTTGAGCCGAGTCAACGCGATCCCGAGCATCAGCGCAAAGAACACGATCTGCAGCATCTGGGCGTTCGCGAGTGCGGCGAACGGGTTGGTCGGCACGATGCCGATGAGTTGATCCAGGATGCTCACCTGGTTGGCAGAGGCAACCCTCTCGGCAGCGGACGCAGCGAAACTGGCACGCAGGGAGTCGCGCAGTTCTGGAGTAATGTCCGAACCCGGCTGAATGACCGACGCTACCACGAGGCCAATCGCGATCGCGATCGCCGTCGTGCCGAGGTAGAGAGCGATCGTCTTGCCACCGATCCGCCCCATCTTGCCC
Source organism: uncultured Phycisphaerales bacterium (assembly GCA_964434515.1). Classification (GTDB taxonomy): domain Bacteria; phylum Planctomycetota; class UBA1135; order UBA1135; genus CAYSWE01. The sequence continues at coordinate 1,587 of CAYSWE010000226.1, forward strand.
ATATCGTTGAGGCTCGCGACGCCGGCCACGAGACTGAACAAGACCAGCGGCACGGCGATCATCTTCAGGAGGTTCAGAAACAGCGTTCCGAACGGCTTGATGTAGTCGATGACGTGCTGAGACGATCCTGAGTTTGCGGCAACGATCCCATAGACCACGCCAGCGAACATCGCGATCAGGATCCACCAGTGGAGCGCGAGCTTCTTCATAGATCCGCGCAGAGTACCGCACGGAGGCATGCAAACGCGCTAGTGTTTTGTCGAGGCTTTCCGGCTTTGCAGGGTGCGTGCTAGCGGGCGTCGCAGCCATGCCGGGTTTTCGGCCGCGCTTCGAGTCGTGTGTTGAGCGGGGTTCTGACTGGAACCCCCGTCGGCTCAGTGGCCAGCGCCATCGTGCTTCGCATCCTCCTCGGCAAACAGAATCTCACGCTTCCCCTTGTTCGGTGCCTCTACGATCCAACGGGCTCGCACGAAGTCTGCGACGACAGACTGATCCTTCCAAGGACGCGCCGCGCCAGTCACCGTATCGATAGCGATCGGGAAAACGCCCAAGAACGGATCCACAAACCCGTCGGCCAGAGTCCAGTGCGAATTGTTTCGTAGCGCTTGGTAGCTATGCATCTGACCACGGTATCGAAACGTAAGCAGTCCCAGGCTCCGATTCTGCAAAGCGATCGTGCAGGGCGTCTTGCCGGCGCTCTCGCCGTCCAAGAGAACTTCGGCCCCGGTGGGAACAGACTTGCACAGCACGCTGCCATCCGGATCCGAGAACAGCGTGGCGCACGACGTGAGAGCGCCTGTGCAACACAGGCAAGTCAAGAGAACACTGAGCTTGATGTGGGTCATGGCATGACTCGCGTAAGGAAACTCGATCGATCAAGACTTCTGGAACCCTTGTGACCAACACGGCTCCAGCATGAAAGTCCCGGACGCGCGCGCAGGGTTCGGAAGAAACTCGAAAAACCACAAACGGCGGCGGCACGGATGGGACTCGTCGACCAGCCAGAAAGCCAAGCACCGACGACACAAGAGGCCCCAGGGTAAGCCTGATATGAAGTTCGAGAACGACACGCCACGGGCAGCATGCGCCACGTTCCTCAGCATTCTGCCCCTGCTCATAGTTCCAGCCTGCATCGTTGACGGCCAGGGGCTACGCGGCAAAGATCGATCGCCCCGTCAGCTCGTCCTACGCGCGGCGATTCCCCTGAATGAGCCCAGCAAAGAGGACTCCTTTCAACAGGACTTAGAACTCAGCGCTGCGCATTCGTCCGGCAACTTTCACCAGGACAGCAACGGCTTCAAGACGGACTATACGATGCAGCAAGCCAGCATCGCCTACCGTGTCAGCATCGCGCCGAGAGACAAGATTCGGCTCTTCGGCTTTCTGGGTGTAGGCGTGCATGACTTCGTAGCAGAATGGGATAGCAGCTTCCGCCGGCGTCACACAACGGACGCCTTTGGAGTGATCGCGGGCGTGGAGGGTCGATGGGAAGCCATCCCGAGCCTCGAACTCTACCTTCGGGACAGCGAAATGCTTCTGTTCCAACAGACAGCATCAAGCAGCACCTTCGAGGCCGGACTGGACTACGGTATATCCAAGCAGCTACACCTAATGCTTGGCTTCCGCAGTTGGACGCATCGCGACAGCACGCCCCTAGGCCTCCTGGGAATCGAGAACTCCGTGAAAGCGGAGGGAATCTTTCTCGGCGCGAGTTGGCGCTTCTGATTGCGCGGCTACGGGATAGGACTGGGGACTCGTTCTCCCGACACAGTCCAGAGCAACGGTCCACTCTTTCGCTCGTAGCCCCGGCTCTACCAACGCGAAGACCGACCCTCTGCTCCGGCCTCTACCACGTCTTCTGTGGCGGAACGCTGCGGGCGTCGCGAGTTTCTCCGCTCGGTCAACTCCTCGAGCGCCTGCGCCAGGAGCATGTTCATGCGTTTGTTGAGTTCGACGGTCTTTCGGCCTTGTTCGCCGCCACCCCAGGTCTTAGCCGCAAACGTCGTCGTGCGCAGCACGTGGATCAGAACTCGACGTGCTTCGGTGGCGCGGTCCAAGGGACTGACGATGGCGAGGTTGCCGCCCGCGACCCACACGCCCTGCCGGTAGCGTGTCGTTGCTGAGAACGCCAACCCCACACGCCGGCCGACCTTGAAGGTCGCGAGTCCGGCGGCCATCGCAACGCGACCGCCGCCCATGGCGCCGTTGAGCGTGCGCTGCATGTCGCGACCGAGTTTGCCCATCTCGGCCTTCTGCGTAACCTCGATCTGCCCGAACATGTTGCGCGCATACTGCTCCGCGAACTCCTGTCCCGGAACGTAAGGCCGAATCAGCGCTCGCGTGCCGCGGTCAACCTCGCGCCATTCTTCCCCGCCTTTCGCTTGGCCCTGCCACGCGCCCTGGCTCTGGGCTTCGACGAACGTGGGAATCCGGCTGTCGCCGAGACGGATATCGATGGCACCATCCGGAGATGTCAGCCGTACGACTGGACGCAGTTCGAAACGGCTGCGACGTTCCAGCCCGCCGCTGACGCGCCAGCCGCGCGGAACCTCACATGCGAACGCCGCCTCCTTTGGGTCCGTGAAGCGGACGAATCCTTGGTCTCCAGAGTTGCGCGAATCGTCGGGAACCCGACGCGGCCCCTCGTTGTGGTAGCCCACATGCAGCGATCTGGCGATCGCCAAGAGCTGGCGCTTCACCACCGGGTAATTCTGCGCGTCGGATCCGAAGACGGTTGCGAAGCCATTCCCGGTGCGTGGGTTCTGCTTCGCCATGAGAGCACCAAGACCTGGCCGTTCGGACGAGCCAAACTCGAACGGAGTGGACGTCTGGTGACTGTCCGGGGATTGCACGATGTTGCGCCCGCCAAGCTTCATGTTGGGGAACAGTTCACCGTGCCACTTCGGCATGCCATCGACAACTCGGCTGGTCGTCGTCTTCTTGTTCTCGAACCGCTCGGCCACAAAGATCGCACCGCCCGGGCCCGTTGCAACGAAGCCGTCAAACTTCGTCGACCGGACTTGCCAACTGGCTGGAATGTCCGCGGTAAAGCCGCGACTCCGATACTGAATCGTACCGGCCTGCGCGACAGCGAAGTTCGTGAGAAGGGAGAGAGTGGCGATGGCACTGGTGACTGGCTTCATAGTTTGCTCCGGGTTCACGTTCCCCAATAGAAACGTCCCCCACAGAAACGGAGTCGCGCCGGCCTTGTGCCGCAAAGAATCATGTAGGCAAGACTTCTCCTGCACATGGCCGGGCGCTCTTCCCGCACGCGAACCTCGGGTTGTTCGGGATCGGCAACTTCATGAGTCCGGTCGGTTGCTTGGTGGTTAGGACGCCGAGCCAGCCGAAACCGGCCGAATTGAGGATGAGTGGGTCCACCCGTAGGGGCAGCCAAGCGTCTGGAGTCAGGCGGATCCCATCGGTACCCGTCGAGAGCAAGCCAAGCCACGGTGTGTTGCGTGGTTTCGAACCACCGTTGGCGGGAGCCTTGAACTCGAAACTCTCCCGCGTCGTGCTGTTGAACCTGGTCTGGATGAAGTTTCCACCCCCCTTAGCTCGAGGATGGCGCGCACAAACACCGGCGCCATGGATGAGCCCGCGCATAGTCGGGTAGACCACTTCGATGTCGATGACACAGTCCTTGTTGCCTGCGGTGCCATCGTGCGTGATGAAGTGAAAGCCCGTGCTGCCAGTCGGTGCGAGTTGCCCTTTCTCGATCTTCCAGGTGTCGGTCTGCTGCGTCCACCCCGGGACCTTGGGGCCGGCCGGATAGGAAAAAGTGGCCAGCCGATTCTGCGCCGGGAGCGTCGAGACGAGAACCGCACGAAGGCCAACGGCGTGTCAGTCTTCGGCCGCGGCGCGGATCTCTGCGTCGGTGAGCAGCTTGTGGCTCGCCTTGGCCCGGGCCAACACCCGGGCGACCGTTGCATCCTCCACCGGCAGGCCCAGACGCTGAAGACACCATGCGACATTCGCACGTCCGCTCATGGGCCCAACGCCAATGACCTGCTCACGACCGCCCATCGCAGCCGGGACACCCGAGTAGACGGCGTCAGCCAGCGCCCGATCGCCCTTCTGCAGCGCCTTGATCACGGCGGCAGCGTGCACGCCGGTCCCAGTCTCAAAAGCGTCGCTGCCAAACACAGGGTAGTTGGCCGGAAATGGGATCCCAATCGTGTCGGCGGCAACCTGCAAGTACTCGGGCAACTTGGTCAGGTCCTTGTCGATCCAGCCGAGCAACTGAAAGTTGACCAACAAAAGATCCATGGCTGAGTTTCCGGAACGCTCGCCGAGGCCCAGGGCCGTGCCGTGGACCCGCGTGGCACCGCCCTCAACGGCCGCAATGCAGTTGGCCAACCCCAGTCCTCGGTCGCGGTGACCGTGCCAATCGATGCCAACATCGGCGCCGAGTTCTTCGGCGAGTCTACGCACAAAGCTCACGACCGCACGAGCGCCCGACGGCGTCGAGTGCCCAGCGGTGTCACACACACACAGACGACGAGCACCGAGTTCGATCGCTAAGGTATACAAAGCACGCAGCGTGTCGGGGTGTGCTCGCGACGTGTCTTCCGTCACGTACATCACTGGCAGATTGTTCTCGGCAGCGAACTCGAGCGCCGCGCGAGTATGCCCCAACAACGTGTCGAGCCCCCAGCTCTCGGCGTATTGCCGAATCGAACTCGACCCGATGAACGCGCAGACCTCGATCGGAATCCCGGCCCTCTGGCTCAGTTCGACCACCGGCACAATGTCCGAGACCACCGTCCGACAAGCCACGTTGACTCCGATGTCCAAGCGGCTGTCGGCGACCTCCTTTGCAAGCAGGCCAATCGTCTCGCGGGGCTTCCCCCCCGCTCCGGGCAGGCCAATGTCGGCGGTCTGGATGCCGAGATCGTTCATGAGATGGAGCAGCCGGATCTTGTCTTCGAGCGACGGATCTCGAGCGCTGGGCGACTGCAGCCCATCTCGCAACGTTTCGTCGTCGAACTGGATTGGAGACGCCGGCACGAACCGCCCCTCCTCGAGGTTCCAGTCGTAGATCAACTCCGTGGCGGCGGTCATGACGTTCCTTGTAGAGCCTTGCAGGGGATGGTGGAAGACATGACTACGACCCGCTCCTCCTATCCAGTGCGCGCGCGCACGTGCAGGATGTTGTTCTCCAAGTGGATGTGCTCGTGGAGCGAACGTTCGATGTCGGCGAGGGCGTGCCAGAGCGCGCGCCAAGTATTGCAGGCTTCGTCGGGAACACGATAGTCATCGGTCAGCTCACGCAGCCGACGCAGCATCCCTCCGACCGCCTCGTGCTCTGCCTCCATGACGGGAATCGGCCCCTGAGCGGCCATGGCACCGTTGCCAGCCAGAATCATCGGGAAAAGGATCTCTTCCTCCTTGAGGAAGTGGTTGTCCAGTTCGGTCTTCATGGCCTCCACGGTCGTCAAGATCCCCTGGAACCGCTGCGGGTCCTTGCTGCCGTGCACCCGATGCACCTTGATCGCCATCTCCAGGATGCGCGCAAGCTCCTTGCGCTCGGGCTCGTGGTGCGCAGCAAGGATGTGGTCGACCAGGCTCTGTAGCGGCTCGGAATCCCAACGCACGTTATGCGCATCGCCACCCTCCGCGCGCTCGACGACCTGCTCGAGCTCGCCGATCACCTGCTCTACATCCGTTCCACACGCCTTGCATGCGGCCTGGAGCGTGGCACCTCCGCCACAGCAGAAGTCGATGCCGAGACCCGCGAACACGCGGGTCGCGAGGGGATGCTTGGTAGCGATGTCGCCCACTCTCGTCTGAGCCGTAATGGTCATGGTTCCTCCAAACCTGCAGCCTTGCTGGTAGGCCACGCGGGCGCCGCTAGCAAGCAGCCAACGGCTTCCGCCTGCACCTTCCAACCGCCGCGCTCGCGCACCGCGCTGGCCGGCGAACTCACAGCTCGCTCCGCATCCACGCCGTGGCGAGCGAATCGGCGTATTCGTTCCAAAGATTCCCCGAGTGCGCGGCGATCCAGACAAGCGGACAGGAAGGATGTGCTCGGTAGAGTCCGAGCAGTTCCTGGACTAGCTCCAGGTTCTTGATCG
>CAYSWE010000227.1:0-7631 GCA_964434515.1 uncultured Phycisphaerales bacterium
TACTCGGCGTGGGCGATCGGGAGTCAAGCAAACGACCAGCAGCGGGCCACGTTCGTCTTAGAAAGCGCCCACGCAGGAGTCCCGCTCAAGCTCGTGCGTGACCCCTTTCCACGCCTACCGACACGCATTCGCCTCGCTCGGCCCAACGGCCGCTCGGGAGCGTTTCGCGTCCTCGCGTTCTGCTGCACGGAAAACCTCTACTCGACGCAACTGCAGCGCGCGAGCGGCGGCACGGAGGGTCGCGACCTGCGACTGCCGACGCTTCCAGGTAGGCTTGTGTGGCTCGAAGTCCATGACGGCGAGGATCGACCTGTCGCAATCCGACGGCTCCTGCTCACGGCGACAAACATCGACGCGGCGACACCAGGCAAGAAACCCTCGAGCTTCCTCGAGAGTCTTGCGCGCGCGCTGGACAAACAGAAAGCGAAAGAGTTCGCGGCATCGGCGAGGATCCGGCGGCGGACGATTCGGATCCCGAATCCCACCCCCGTGCCCTTCGTGGTCAGCGACGAGAAATCGAAACAGCCGATCCGTGGTGCACGCATCCTGGGACACCTCGAGTATTCCCTAGAGAATAGTCTCTTCTCGTTCGTCGATGGCGGTCCGACACGGTCTGAGTGGATCGCCCTGGGTACGACCGGCGCCGACGGCACCTGCACGGTGAACGTCCCAGCATCGGTCGGGTCTGGTAGTGCGACATTTTTCGACCCGACGATGGCCGTGGAGGCCGCAGACCACACCACGGCGATCACCAACGTTTCGGGCCTGCACTCAGGATTGGTCGGGCTTGCGCTGCACCTGTCGAAGCACAGGGGGCGGGCCCCGAACGAACCGGTCAAGGTGGCGATGCTGCGCGGCTTCCAAGTCCACGGCAAGCTTGAAACGACCGAAGCAAGACCCGCCGCAGCCCACATGCTGCGCGTCGCAACAACCACATCCGGCAGCAGCGCGGCCATCTGGCGCATGCCGCTCTACAGCCGCCGCGTCCAGACCGCGACGGATGGATCGTTCACCATCCTCGGCGTCACGGACGGACACCCGTTCCTGATCCAGACCGCGGTCGATGCCGCGCTGTTGCGACTTCTGCATGTCGAGGACAGCCCGACACCCGTGGCAACCGCGCTGCTGGCGATTGGCCGTGCCAACGCCACGCAGACATCACTCGACCTGCGGTTGGACCAGTTGCGCGTAGTCGACATCCGAGTGACTCATCCCGACGGTAGCCCAGCACGCAACAGCCGCTGCCTGCTGATCCCGGAGTGGAACCTGGGCCATTCCTGGGGACCAACCCAGTTACGCGTCCCCCTGAGCGGCCGCTGCGACCGCCACGGACGCGTGCGCTTCGTTGCAACACCGGCGAACTATGGGCTCCTGCTCATCGACGGCACCCAGCACGAATGGGGCAAGACCCAGCTAGCCGCCAAGCAGATCGGCGGCCCGATCACCATGACGCTTCAGCCGATGAGTTCAGTCGCCGGCGAAGTCGTCGACCGCAATGGCCAGCCGTTTCCGGCCGTGTCCGTCGAATCCGGTACGATGTCCGGTGTGCCAAGGGGGCTCACAGGAGCGGCGTTCCTGCAAATCAACAACAAGCTCCTGAACACAACCAGCGACGACGCGGGACGATTCCATATGTGGTTTCTGCCCACAGCTTCGTTCGCCTTTCAGCTGCGCGCCCGGTTTTCTCCCGAGATCGGAGACTCGGTCGCGGCGAACATCCAGGTCCCTCAGAACAGCGAGGACTGCCAGGATCTATGCATCAAGTTGGATTGCGACGCACCCAAGAACACAAAGAAGCGTTAGAGTTCGCGCGAGTCACCCATGGTCAGCAGTTTGGCGATGAGGTCTCCAGCAAACACGAACCCGAGCGTTTGCCCGGCCGCGTCTTCCACATGTGCTACTTGTGCGGCAGCGGACTCGAGTTCGGCGAGCGCCTCATCGAGTGGGCAGGACGCTGCGAGTCGGGCGAGCGGGCGTGCTACCGACGCGAGCGTCGAGACCTCACCGGAACCACGGAAGGCATCGAGGAAGTACACGTAGCTCGAGAAGTGCCCCTCACCATCACGCAACGGGTAGCGCGAGTGGCGCGTCTGCCGCACCTGGTCGCGCAGCGCACAGGTCCCGTCGGTCTCGTGCAACCAGCGCATCTGATCGATCGGCACCAGGATCTCCCGCACTGGGCGTTGTCGACGGGTGCCGATCCCCAACGCGGTTTCCCGCACGGGTTCGACGGTCTCACCGCCGGCGACAAGCAGTCGCTCGAGCGCGAACTCGTCGTGACGAAAGCCGCGCAGCGCCGACTGCCGGCCGGAGGCCCAGCGAGTGGCCCAGCGCGCGACCGGGAGCACGAGCTGCGTGAGCGGCCAGAACAAGATGCGGGAGAACTCGAGGAAGCCCGTGGCGCGATAGGTCAACGTCTCGGCGCGCGCTCGAAAGAGCTGCTTCGGCAGCGCCTCACTCGTCAAGAAAAGGAGCGGCGTGAGCAAGAGAGACGCCGCGACCGACGACCAAGCCGAGCTCGGGACAAAGCCGTTGACGATTTCTTCTCCCAGGATCGAAGCGGCCTCGTTGGCAATGTTGTTGCCAATGAGCAACACACAGAGCACGAGTTCGCGCCGTTCCAGCAAGGCGCGCAGACGCTGCGCGACACGGTCCCCGTCCCGCTCGGCGCGCAGTTCGAGGCGCAAGCGATTGACGGCATAGACGCCGGTCTCCGATCCGGAGTAGAGCGCACTCGCAACGAGCGCCGCGAAGAAGCCGACGATCCCCCATAGGCCCGTCGTCTGCAGCGACTCGAACCAAGCGATCACGATCGCCCATCCTCAAAGCAGACGAGCACGGAATGCACGCGGCCGCGACTCACGCCGAGCACCTCGAACACAAGACCGCGCACATCGATGCGCTCGCCGCATTCCGGCACACGGCCGAACTGTTCGACGATGAGTCCGCCGATGGTCCGGTTGCGCTGGATTGGCATACGCACGTCGAAGAGATCCTCGAACTCGTGCACGCCGAGTTGCCCGCGAACCTCCCAACCTCGCCCCGGACGCAGCCGTACCGGCAGGTCGCCGGCCTCGTGCTCGGAACGCACCAGTCCGCCGACAATGTCCTCAATGAGATCTTCGCGCCCAATGATGCCAGCGTCGTTGCCGTACTCGTCTACGGCCAGGACGCGATCTACATGCGCGCAGCGAAACAGTTCGAGCAGGTGCGGAACCCGCGCAAGCTCGGGGATGATTCCGAGCGGACGAACGTGCTCGCCCACTCGTGCCGCACCATCCGCGATGAGCAGGTCCTTGGCATCGACGTAGCCAAGCGTCCCGGGCGACCCAGCGACCAAGAGCCAGCGCCAGCCACGCTGCACGACGAGCGCCAGCGCCTCTTCGGTCGGGAGATCAACGTCGACCGGCTCCAGATCGACCAACGGAACCATGACCTCGCGCACCTGGATTCCGGTCAGGCCGACGAGCTCGCCAACGAACCCGGCCGTGCGCTTGCCGAGCCCGAAGCGCTCGGGCTGCCGCTTGACCATCTCCTCGAGCTCGTCGTGCGTCAAAGCACGCGGCACGGCCGGCCCCACGGCAACGCGCGCGGACAGGAACTCGAGCGCAAGAGTCAGCGGGTAGCGAATCGGCGTCAAGACACGCGTCCATCCAGCGATCGCCGGCGAGCACAGCGTCGCGAAGCGGCCGGCCATGCCGAGCGCAATCGACTTGGGCAGGATCTCTGCCACGAACAGAAGCAAGATGAGTGCGCCGACGGCGACGATCGTGCCAACCAGACCATCCGATTCCCGCGCCCACCAGCCTGCCAGCGAGAAGTAGAACGTGTTCGCCGCGAGGTTGGTCAAAAGAATCGTCAGCAGAATCGCCCGCGGATTGCCGACACACCAGCCGAGCGCGTCGGCGAAGACGCCCTTGGCTGCGGTTCGCCGCCGCACGTCGACCGGCTCCAGGCTGAACAGGGCAGTCTCGGAGGCCGAGAAAAACGCCGAGACACCCAGCAGCCCAAGCATGACGATCGGAACCCAGAACGGAACGTTCATGCCGGCGGGGCGCCTCCGGCCGCGGGCAACTCGATGTCGACGATGAATCCGGCTCCAGGCGGCGAAGAGACGCGCATCGCCCCGCCGTGCTGTTCGACGATCGAGAACGAGATCGACATGCCGAGCCCGGAAGAAAGCTTGTCGGAAGTCGAGGTCGCGCCCTTCGTCGAGTAGAACGGATCGAAGATGCGAGCCAGCGTCTCCTGATCTGCACCTGGCCCGGTGTCACGAACACGAACGGTCACCAGAGCCACGCCCTCGTCATCGGTCCCGCGACCGATCGCGACATCGATGCGACGCTCCGCGCTCAACGCGTCATCGAGCGCGTCCAGACTGTTGAGAAACAGGTTCAGAAACACCTGCGTCAGCTCGTGCGCGTCACCGAGCACGCGATCCTCGCCCTCGCGCGTGAGCGAGAACGTGACACGACTCCGCTCGAGCCGATGCGCCGCCAGGGCACGCGCCCGCTCCACGGCCTCGGTCATGGTGAACTCGACCGGCTTCGACGTCCGCGGCGCAAACTCGAGCGTGCGTCGCACGATCTCGCCGACGCGCTGAAGTCCTTCGTCGAGTAGCTCGACGTAGAGCCGATCCTCTTCGCGATCTCGTTTCTTGAGCCTCTGCACTGCGTTGATCATCCCGGCCAACGGATTGTTGATCTCGTGCGAGATCCCCGCCGCAAGCGTGCCGATGGCGGCCAGGCGCTGCGACAGCACGAGCTCACGCTCGCGCCGCCTGGCCCGGTTCGTCGCCGCATCCACTGCGCGCGCAAGTTCGGCCTCGTGCGTCGCCAACTGCTTGCTGGCTCGGTTGAACGTGCGCACCAGGTCGAGCAGCTCCGGCGCACCATCGCTGACGAAGGCCTGCTTGCCGAGCTGCCCCTGCTCGAGTGCGCGCGCGGCGCGTGTGAGCTCGGTGAGCGGCCCGAGCACCCACCGGTCGAGGCCGATGCTCGTGAAACCTAGAAGTAGGAGCAATCCCAGGCCAAACGCGAGCACGATACGACCGGTCGGCACGCCCGGGGCGACCGATGCCTGCGGAACGAACCAACCGCCGCCGATGATCCGCCCAGCCTCGGTCTCGATCGGCACGCAGATGCCGTTGTGCACCGGCACGCCGCGACCGTGCTCGATCGCGAAGCGAATGCCCTCGAGAATGCGTTCCCGCGGAAATGCCACCACGTCACGGTGCACGGCACCGAGCGGATTGACTTGGACGAACGGCAACGGGCTCCCGGGGCGGTTCGGCCGAGCAGCGGCGTCGCTCGAGCGCGGATCGACGACCACGAGCGCGTCACGACAGAGCGCATCGAACGCATCGTAGCTGAGCAGGGCGTCGACCGTCGCCTCCGGAGTCGTCACCCGCTCGGCCAGACCGCGGAGAACCTCGCGCGTGAACGCACCACGAAACTGATCGGCGGCCGCGGTCAGCGCCCGGGCGTTCTCGCTCTGCAAGAAGTAGAACAGCGAGCCCATCACGAGCAGGTTGATCAGGACGATGGCTGCCAGAAGCTTCGCGCGGAGCGACATTCGCCCCCTACCTGCGACTCCCCATCGTCTGCATCAACTTGAGCATCGGCGCCAGGAGCGCAAAGACGATGATGCCGACGAACACCGCCAACACGATGATGATGATCGGCTCCAGCGCCTTGAACACGACCTCGACCGCACGATCGACCTCGACCTCATAGCGGTCCGCGATTCGCGTGAGCATCCGATCGAGCTCGCCGGTCTGCTCACCGACGTCGACCATGTTGACGATCAAGTCGTCGAAGATGCCCGAGGCGCCCATCGGCGCCGCGATCCCCTCGCCCTCACGGATACTCGCAAGGATCGAGTCGACGGCGTCCTCGAGCACGAGGTTGCGCACGGACGCCTTGACGATTTCGAGTGCTTCGAGGTGCGGCACGCCGCTCTCGATCAACGTTCCGAATGTCCGGGCGAAACGGGCCACGATGGTCTTGCGAATCAGCGATCCAAACAGCGGCAGCTTGAGCAGTAGTTTGTCGCGACCAAGCCGGTAGCCACGCACCCGCACGCACAGCACGCGGTGCAACACATAGAGCAGCGGAATGCCGATCCCCCAGGCCCACCACGTGGCCTGGATCGTCTCGCTGACATCGATCAGCGCCTGGGTCAACGGCGGCAGGCCTTCGCCGATGAGCTGTTTGAAGATGTCGCGAAATTTCGGCACGACGTACGTCATCACCACAAGGATCACGACCATCGCCACGATCATCACGGCCACCGGGTAGGCCAACGCGCCCTTGACCTTGGACTTGATCTGCTCGCTCTTCTCCATGAAGGCCGCGAGCCGCTGCAGGATCGTGTCCTGAATACCACCGGCCTCGCCGGCCCGAACCATGTTCGTGTAGAGCTTGTCGAACGTGCCGGGGTACTTGGTCAGCGCCTCGCTCAGCGGCGTGCCGCCCTCGACATCCTCCGCGACCGCCCCGAGCGTCCGCTTCAGCGGGCCCGCAGGAAGCTGCCCCTCGAGAATGTAGAGGCTCCGAACAACCGGAATCCCGGCCTCCAGAAGCGTCGCGAACTGCGACGTAAAGTCGGCAAGCACCGACATACGGACGCGCCCAGCACCGAGAAAACCCTTCTTGCGAGGCGTGGACATGCCAGGCACATGAGCTGTCGCTTTCGGCTTCGACGCCGCCGCCCTCGCGGGCGCGGTGATTCTGCGTTGGATCTTCTTCGGCATGCTTCCACAACTGGGTCGTCGACGCGGGCCGGGGCGGGGGCATCCGCGGTGGGCCACTCCCCCATCCTGACAGGCTTCGCCGGCCAGTTGAACCCTGGTCTTGGGTTCGTGAGCTGCCGAGGTTGTCGGTCGAGTTCCTCCGACCAAGGTTGAGCAAGCGAGCGGCGCCCCCTACGTTGGGTTCGGCGGATCGAGTTTGGTGAGGGCGATGGCACGACGCAAGATCATTAGCCTATACACGGGCGCAGGAGGCCTCGACCTGGGCCTCGAAGCAGCAGGTTTCGAGACAGCGGTGGCAGTCGAGATCGACGGCGACGCCGTCGCGACGCTTCGCCACAACCGTGACTGGCAGGTGATCGACCGCGACATCCACGACGTATCCTCCGAAGAAATCCTTGCGACCGCGAAGCTCCGACCAGGCGACGCCCACTTGTTGGTCGGCGGTCCACCGTGCCAGCCGTTCAGCAAGTCCGGATATTGGGCCAACGGCGACTCCAAGCGACTGGACGACCCCAGAGCAAGCACGCTGGAAGCCATCTCCGGGTGCTTCGTGACGTTCAACCAAAGGCGTTCCTGCTCGAAAACGTGGCGGGTCTTGCCTACCGAAAGAAGAACGAGGGACTCGAGTTCGACTTCCCGCAACCCGGATCAGCCATCGGACCGTTCCACTGGAAGAGTCGCCGGCTATCGATGCGGGAACTCGCACGGCTGCAGACATTTCCCGACGACTTCGAGGTGCTCGGCGGGCGCACTGCCTACCAAAAGCAGATCGGAAGGGTGTGGATCTCGTATTGAGCAAGGCGCGAAGTTTTGGAGTGGCGGCGAGCAATCATGCCGCGATGCCTCTGACCGCCGTGCGTTGAGTCCGCATGAGTTG
>CAYSWE010000228.1:0-7629 GCA_964434515.1 uncultured Phycisphaerales bacterium
CCTCTCCCTTAGGCAAACCATTGTCGATTCACCCACAGAAACGGCAGGAGAACCAACCTTTTCTGCCGAATGGGTCACACCATCCTCAAGCGGTTCCTCGTCCAGGCGCGTCCAGATCTGCTGCCGAAGGCGACGGAGCAGGTCATCTGAAGGCCGCGCCTCCTCCGGAGAAGGAGGTAAGCACCCGCTGTCCTCCAGCACGTAGGTCAATCGAAGTCCAAAGGGCTTGCTCGTGGAGGCTGTCTCCGACCCCGAGAACAGGTCGCGGACTACCTCCAGCACCGCTCGCTGGGCATGCGCCGCGTCTCGATTGTACGGCGAGGACTGGGCATCACCAAGCCTGATCCAGTCTGTGCGGCTGGATGCACCTGTTTGGTCAAGCTCCCGGATCAAGCCAGAAGGCCCGGTCGAGCTTCGAAGTCCGCTGGATGGTCTGAGTCTCAGGTGGCATCGAAGAGGCTCCTTGCGTCGTCGGTGATGAGGGCTTCGAACACCTTGCGCTCTTTCGTACGCAGATCGTCCGCGGTCTTCAGGGCCGCGTCGTTGTCGACGCCTTTGGCGGACTGCCAGATCAGGTCGATGTCCATGAGAAACGCGACGTGGTCCTCGGGAGCCTCGACGGTAGCGTAGGACACAACAAGTCGTACGTCGTCCTTCCAGTAGCCCGTGAGGGCCCCGACGATGCGCGGACGGAACTCGTCCCAGCCGCTCGGCCCTTCGTCGCACTGGTAAGGGCGAAGCATGTGAACACTCAGCTCATCGGGACCAATCGCGACCAGCCTTGTGGCTTCGTCGGTGAGGAGTTGCACCTTGGAGACGCCTTCACGGATGGCGAAGCGTTGCGCCTGTCCCTGCTGGGCACCGAGGGACGCGTGTACGACGTTCTGCTGGCGCGGCTTGCCGGGGTACTTCTCGCGCAGTTCGACGTGGAGGCGACCAGGCATCGTGAGGTCCCAGTCCGGGCTCGGCTCGAACCGGCACTCGACCAATGCCTCTTCTATGGGGGGGTGCTTGTACCGACGGCGTTCCATTCCGTGTCGTGCCGCGCCTTCCCACGCTACCCGCTCACCACGTACCATGGCGTGTTGGCGTCGGCAGCGATCATGCGTCCTGCGATCGTTTCGTTGCCTCCGTAGGGGGAGTCTACGTCGGTGTGCGCAACCAACCCGGCGGGGGACGCGTGGCGGGGCGCGCACCATGTGCCGCTGGCTGCCATGGTGGTGGGGGAATGAGCGTTATGAACTCGATATGTGCGCACATAATGGCCGACGGCCCTTACGCTGAGGTTACGCTCGAATACGACGCGGTGGTGGCGCGGGAGAAGCACGGTCGCCCCAGACCGATGGTCCAGATCGCCAGTTTGCCGGTCCACACGTGGACTACCGCGGAGGGTCGCGCTCTGGCTTCTCTGGGCGGAGTTCCCGCCGTTGGCCTGGTTCCCTTGCTCTGGTTTCGGGCGTCCGCCGACCCTTGGAACAGGGCCACAACCATTCCGTTCGGCTTGCCTGCGGTCTTGAGTGGGCGGGCTCGATCGAACCGAGTCTCAGCGCATCCAGGTCTCGTGCACGTGGCGCCAGAGAAAGCCGCGTGCTGATTTGGGCGCTTCCTCCAGGACGGCGGTGCTTCGGCGGCCCTTGCGTTCGGCACCGTTCTGGTGCCATTCTTCATACGTGACCAGCCATAGCTTGGGGCCAAGCTTGCGGGCGGTGAGGTTGGTGACCTGGATTTTTAACGGCGCGCCGGACTGCGGAACTCCGTGTGCTGCGCGAAGCTGCTGTAGGAGGCTTGCCCGATCGGTAGTGTGGCCTTCCGGGTTGACGATTTCGAAGTCCGGCGCCAGCGCGTCGCGTACCGCCGCGAAGGCGGCGTCGGTGTTGGGTAGAGCACCGCGGAACCAGTCCTGGAAGAAGCTGTGCAGGGCCTCGACTTCGTTTCTGCATCTTTGTGCCATGGTGCGTTTGTGGGCGGGATGGGCCTGACTCTGGTCCGTCAGATAGGGGCGCAGATCGACGAGTTTGACGTCCTTGCGGTGCGCCAGGGCTTGGCGAATCCAATACTTGTGGCCCGCGCCGAACATGACGAGGATGCGCTGGCCCGGATGCCGATCGATCGCGGCATTCACGAGGCGCATGTGGGCCCGATTGATGTTGGTCCAGCCTCCAGGGCCGATGAAATCGTTGAGCATCCCGTCATAGACAGAGAGTTCTCGTTGGGTCGCGGCGTCATAGGCCGGACTGTGGATCGCGAGGGGATCTTCCGTCGCGGTCACCTTGCGGGCGTCGCCCAGGGCGGCGTTCCTGCGCTGGTATTCGGCGCGTCGCGCGGCCCAGCGATCCCTTGTTCGGAACTCCTTCATGCGGGCCTGCCTAAGATCGGACATCTCCTGCGTCCATCCCGCGCACGGTTCGATGACGAAGCCCAGCTCCTTCTGCAGTGGTAGGAGGCAGTCGGTGTACTCGGGGAACGGGCGAATGCGCGAATCCTCGAAGACGCCGCGCTCTTGGTAGTCCTTGTGCACGCGTTCCCAGCGATCCGGTGGGATCTCGGTGCAAACGATGTCGGGCTTGTAGCGACGGATGGTTCGCTCGACCTGTGCCAGGCCCCAGGTCTTACTCTTGCGATGGTTTCCGTGGATCATTCCCATCACGGCGATTTCGGTGACGCCCTTGGGTGATGCCACGGGAGCCGCGCGTTGATAGCGCTTTGGGACGGCGAGGATCCAAAGCTCATTGCTGTCCTCACAAGACACCCAGAGGCTGTCGCCGGTCGGACGCACCGCCATGAGGATCGGCGTGGCTCCGACTGCCAGGCTGGTGACGGGAGTCAGGGATGGCAGGGCGAGGACCGAGACACGCGCATCGGCGGTCGCATTGACGAAGAGAAGGCGACCGTTGGGATGCACGACTCCGCCGAACGGGCCATGCCCGACCCCCTTCTTGACCGAACCGACCACGCTCTTGGACGCGGTATTGACCAGCGCCAGGCGATCTTCGCCGCGTAGCATGACGGCACACGTGATGTCCCCGGGGAGCACGACGGCGCCGGTCGGATGCTTGCCGACCGGGATGGTCTTGGCGACGCGCGCGTTCCACAGATCGACGATCGTCAGCGTTCCATCATCGTAGTTGGGCACGAAGGCGAGTCGGCCGTCCGACGTCACAGCCGGCGGGAACGGGCGCTTGCCCGTGGGAAACTGGCGGACGAGGCTGCCTTTGGCGAGGTCCACTTCGACGAGTTGCGCGGCTCGTTCCACGCTCAACAGAAAGTGTCCCGAAGGAAGTGGTCCGACGATGGTCGAGGGACCCGCACCGACTTGCAGCGTGGCCTTGGTCTGGCCCTGCGGGTCGAAGCGGGTAAGCGACTTGCTTCCGAATCGGCTCGCCCAGGCGGTGCTTTGCTGGATCTGCGCGACGCCGAGCGGCGTCCCAGCGCAGGGGATGCGCTTCTTCACGGCGTGTGTCGTTGCGTCGACGACCGCTAGCTGATCGTCGCCCGCCAGCGCGATCCAAGCGTTGCGTCCGGTGGCGTCGAAGCTGATCTGGTGGGGAGCTCGGCCGATCGCGAGTCTTGCGCGCACGCTCCACGCGTCGCCTTTCGCCTGCGCGTGCGCCGCGGGCATGGCCAGGAGTAAGCACGGAGCGAGCAAAATCATCGGGCGCGAGATAGTCTGAACAGTCATGGATCGGCTCCTTCGGTCGGTCAGCATAGAGCGTCCGCGTGGGCTGCGGCCTGGACATTCTTCCAGGGGAGAAGCTTGCAGGTGGTGGCCCCGTTGAGCGGTAACGGTCCGATCGCATCTCGAAGCCTGCGGGCAGTCGCGATCCTCGTGATCACCGTGGCTCTTGCTCTCGCGTTCGCCAACCGCTTCGTGCAGGACGATGCGTTCATTTCCTTTGTCTACGCCGATGCTTGGGTTCATGGCGATGGCTTGACTTGGTTCGGAGAACACGTCGAGGGGTATACGAACTTCCTGTGGGTGGCTTGGATCGCGTTGGGCTTGTTGTTCGGCATCGATCCCGTGACCTTCGCATTCTGCGGAAGCTTCATCGCCTTCGCGCTGATGTTGTGGGGGACATGGCGGTTGGCGTTGCGGGTGCTGGGCGACGGGGCGGTCGCGGTTCTGGCTGTCGTCATGACGGCGACGAACTTCTCCGTCAGCAGCTACGCGAGTGGCGGTCTGGAGACAATGTGGCAGTGCCTCTTCTTTGTCTGGATCTTGGAGCGGGCGCTGTATGCGGACCCGAGACGGCTCGCGACCGGCGTGGCGATGTCCCTTGCCGCGGCCGCTTTGTTGCTGATTCGGCTCGATAGCGCGGTGATCCTAGTCGTGGCCGGATTCGTTGTGGCTCGGCGCTTGGTCGATCTACGGGCGCCGCTCGGCAACTGGCTCGCGTGGACGCTGCCGGGCGCGGCGATCGTCGGTGTCTGGGCAGGTTTCAAGCTCGGGTACTATGGCAATCTTCTGCCGAATACCTATTACGCCAAGGCGGGACCCGGTAATCGATTTCCTAGGAATGGCTTGGTCTATCTGTGGCGCTTTGCCCTCTGGTATTGGGTGGCTCCGGTCTTCGCTCTCGGAACGATCGTCGCAATCTGGCGTCGTCAACGCGTCGCGCGGATTGTGCCACTCGTCGCGTCGGTCGCGGCGTGGTGTGTCTATGTTGCGTTCGTTGGCGGTGACTTCATGGAGTTCCGCTTCCTCGTGCCCGTCGCGCCGTTCCTCTTCATCGTCTTGGCGGCAGTTTTTGCTGCTGCGGGTCGTCGTGTGCGCGGTGGCGCGATCGCCTCGGTCTCGGCGGCAGCGCTCGTGCTCGGGTTCGCGTCGTGGCGGCACGCGCGGACGTTCCGCGGGACGACCGCTGACTATGCTCTCGATAGCATCCCGCAGCTAGCTTCCTTCTATGGAGTCTATCGAGATGGCGACTGGTCGCGAATCGGCAGGGCGCTCGCCAAGCAGTTCGGCGACCTCGATATCCTCGTGGCGCTGCACGCTGCCGGTGCGATTCCTTACTACAGTCACATCCGAACTTTGGATATGTGGGGGCTCAACGACCCATGGATTGCGCACCACGGAACGCGCGTGCCGGCGAGCTTCGCCCGCCCGGGCCATCGATGCCACGCGACGCTCGACTATCTCGAGCGGCGGGGCGTCCAGTTTGTCATCGGACATCCGACGTTGATCGATCGGGGACTGCTCGGGCATGCGGATCTGGCGCGGCAACTGACCGAGTGGCGTCGCGACACGATTCGGTTTAGCGACGATCGTGTGGCCACGGCCCACTACGTCGCGATTCCTGTCAGCGGCACGCGTGCGCTGCTCGTCTGGTATCTGACGCCGACTCCGGCACTCGATCGTCGGCTCGAAGGCTACGAGCAGGTCGTGGTCGAAGAAGGCTTGGGTCACTGACGTCGTGCTGGCCATCCGGGCCGTTGTCGTTTAGGACATCCGGTTTTTGACTCGATCTTCTCGAGGGAGAAACCCATGACCGCAATCGGCCAGACCGCGCCGAACTTCACGCTCACCGATCACTTCGGTCGCAGCGTCGAGCTGGCTCAGTTCCGCGGCAAATGTAACGTTCTTTTGTTGTTCTACCCGCTGGACTGGACGCCTACCTGAAGCCAGGAAGTGCCAGCCGTCGAGGCGATCTTGGATCGCTTCCGCGCGGCCGATACCCAGGTCTTGGGTATCAGTATCGACAGCGTCTACTGCCACGCCAACTGGGCCAAGGACCTCGGCGGCGTGTCGTTCCCTTTGCTCGCAGACTTCGAGCCAAAAGGCGCCGCGGCAGCTGGTGTCGGACACTATCTGACCGATGCCGGCATCACCGATCGGGCGAGCGTGATTCTCGACAAGGACGGCGTCGTCCGTTATTCAGCGTCGGTCACGCCTTCTGGGCAGCGTGACATCGCTGCCCTTGCCGCTGAGTGCGAGAAGGTCAACGCCGGCTCCGCGCCGGGTTCGATGCCCAAGGCGAGTGCGATCGCCGACGGCGCCGTGCTCTACGTGAAGTCGCAGTGCGGTGCGTCGCGGAAGGCGCTGCTCGCCATCGCGAATCTGCACCTCGAGGGGACGATCGCCGTGCGCAATATCAGCGAGGACGCGAGCGCCAAGGCCGCTGTGGTCGCGGCCGGAGGCAAGGACCAGGCGCCGTGTCTGGTGATCGACAACGGCGCACTCTACGAGTCGGACGCCATCGTCACCGCATTGGTCGGCCAGGCCGCGCCGATTTGATAGAAAAAACGACTCTGACACGTTTTTTCTATCTTGCTGCTTTGGTGGCTGCTGCTAGGAGTTCGTGAGTGCGGGCGTCCCAGGTTGAGCTCGCGACGGAGGCGCGTAGGTCCTTGCTGGACGTGACGCCTCCGGAGTCGAGCGTGTCGCGGATCTTCGCGACGAAGTCGTCGGGGTCCTTGCCGATGCGCATCCAGTCGGCGTAGTGGCGCGCCTCGGGGAAGTCTGTCGTCACGACATCTAGCCCGAGCGCTAGGTATTCCTTGAGCTTGATCGGGTTGCAGTGCTCGATCCACTCGTTGCGAAGCCAGGGCATCAGCGCGACATCGAACCCCGAGCCGTAGGCCGGGATCTGCGCGTATTCCTTGAAGTCGAGGAAGTGCACGTTGTCATACTTCTCGAATCGCTCCATGGAGCACATCGCTCTCCCAATGAGGACGACGTGTGCCTCGGGCAGATCGGTCGCGACTTTTTCCAGGAGGTCGAAGTCGACAGTGTAGTCGTCCAGGCCACCGAAGAATCCAAGGCGCGGGTGCGGGATGTCGCGCAAGTCGGCCGGCTCTTCGCTCGGATCTCGACGCTGAAAGTGCTCGAGGTCGACGCCGTGATCGAGGAAGTAGGATTTCTCGCCGGTCCTCGATTTCTCGTCGGTTTGTAGTTCCCGGCTCACATAGAGCACGAGGTCCGCGTCGCGCATCAGGCCGTCTTCGAGTTCGCGAATGAATCCCTGGTCGGCCTCCTCGAAGGCCGAGTGCTTGTCGGATCGATTGTAGATCAGCGAGCTCTTGTCGAGCCTTCGAGCGATCGGCAGCGCCGTCGGGACGGTGACGAAGATATGCGGTTTCTTGATTCCCGCTCGCCACATGGCCAAGCGCACCTGCTTGTGCACGAGCCAGGCGCTGAGTCTTCGGACCCAGGCGATGCCGTAGAACGGCAGCATGAAGGGGGTCATGACCCAGTAGTCGGGACGCTCGGGGAGCGGGCGTTTGAGCAGCTTCATCATGCTTCCGAGCTTGCGGAACACGCGTCGGAAGAAGACCGTGCTTCGCCCGGGCAGCGGCATGCGCATGCCGATGCTGTTGACGAGGAGTACCTTGCGGCCACGCGCGATGCGCGTCATGAGCTGAAAGTCCGAGTGCGCTCGGTTGTGATACCACCAGTCCTGCCCGCAGAAGCAGAGGAACGGGTGGTCGTCTAGCGCCGGTGGCGCCGGAGGGGTTGCGTCAGCTAGTAGCGTGCCCGCGGCTTCGATGGTCGAGGGTGCCACAGTATCAATGTCGGTCATGGAGGCTCCAGGTGAGTCCCTCATCGGCGACTTGTGGCGCACGGCTGAATCACACCACTCGTGGTATGAATCAGAAATCCTCGACCTGATCCGCGGCCCTCGGACGCCCCTG
>CAYSWE010000229.1:0-7621 GCA_964434515.1 uncultured Phycisphaerales bacterium
GCAAACACGTCACGCAGGTCAGCGAATCGCACGCCTCTCGCACGCAAACCGTCGGCCCTGGCTCGGAGCATCGGGTATCCCTGCTCCACGCCGACGCGCGCAAAATACTCAGGGTCTGGATGCACCGCCGTGGCTCGCTCACGCGCGCCCATGGGTTTGGATTCGGCGTCATACTGACTGGGTTGTAGGCAATGCAGATAGTCGATCCCGAACCCCCGGCAGAGCCGATCGATCTGGATCGAGCAACGCTCCCAGAGGTCCGCCGCGTTCGCGAGCGTCGCCTTTCGGGATCGCGCAAGGCCGCTCGGGTGCCCTGCCGGTCGATACTCCGCGATGGCGCGCGCGCGGCGGTCCACGACCGTGCGAGCCTGTCGGTCGAGGATGCGCCACAGCAGTTGCAGCGTGACGGATCGAGCCGCTATCGGGCCGGAGAAGGCCTCGGCCAACCGCCGACGCGCGCTCCGACCCGAGACCAGCAGGCCGGCCAGGCGCAGGTACTCGGGCTGTGGGGCACCGCCGCTCAGCACTTCCCACTTCCATGGCAGCAGCGGATCGCATCGGAGCTGTCGACGCTGCTCGGAGATCGCAACCTCGTTGAAGCCATCCAGGTTGACGATCACGTCGAACTCACCGCCACGCGCCAAGACGTAGTTGAGCGCCATGAGTTGCTGTGGCTGCTTGAAGCCGCCGATCGCCATGCAAACGACAACGACATCGTCGTGGAGAGTGTTCTGGCGCCGACGAGCGTTGCGCAAACGTTCCCGGAGTACATCGCCGGCGAGTTCACACAGGAGAACGGCAACCGAACCACCGAGCACACCGACGACCAGGCCGTGCTCGCCTTTGCGCACGACGGGTTCGGTGCGATCCAAGAAACCGAATCGATCGACCGACAGGGCCGCGGGAGCGTGGCTCGGCCTGCCCGCGTATCCATAGTACGGGTGCAGGACGAGCGGCACGGCTTCGAGCCGGCGCTGCGGCTCGCTGACGGAGCTCGCCCCGGTGACGATCCGGCCGCGCTCCCAAGTCAATCGCCGATAGCCAAACGCCTCGCCATCGACGAACGCAAACAACAGGAAGCAGCCGAGTTCCAAGAGAACCACGACAACTCCGAGCATTCCGGCCAGAAAGAGAGCGCGTCTGCGAACCATGTCACCTCCATGTTGCCGGGGAATCCCGCCGGATGGCGAACGCTCTATGCGCAAGTCAGGCTAGCCGCCCCCTGCCGAGCCAGTCACGCGCTAGAGTGACGAGAATGCGAGGTAGCTCCGCTCTCACGTTGTTTCTCAGCCTGCTGTCGTGCTCGCGCGGCGCTGTGTCGACGATTGCACCACGGCATGGCGACTCCAGCGAGATTCTGTGGTCCGGCACATTCCAAGGTCCCGACGGCCGAGAGGTTCGAGCGGTCAAGCGCCTCGACTCTGCCGGCCAGATCCAGGCTGTGTATCGACTGGCGAATGGCCAAGAACTCTCACGCGAGGCCTTCCTGGCCGCCATGCAGTCCTACCCGGCCCGCAAACTCGCAAAGGAGCTCGAGGACAAGCTCGAACGAGTCGCGTCGGACACAAGCGTGGACGTTCTGCTCACGCTGCGGACCCCGTCGCTGCACAGCATCGCGCGTGCGATTGGCGAGCGCAACCAGCGCGACGTGCTTGCCTTGGCGCACGGCTTCGCCATCGCCAAAGCCAATCAGCGGGCGAGCTGGAACACGCGCTATGACGCGCTGACGCTGGCGATGCGCCGCGAGGTTGCGGCGGCCATGACTGCAGCGACCAGGACCGCAAGGGCAGGCCTGCGCGCTTGGCTGGATCAGCACGGTGGCGAACTCGGCCCACCCTTACGCGGATTTCCGCTCTGCACGGCGCGCGTGCCGGCGATGAACCTGCGCGCGCTCGCCACCCGACCGGAGCTGCGCTTTGTGGAGTCGAGTGGCGTCGCGGACGCGCAGCTCGATGTGAGCGTGTCGTCGACGCGCGCCGATGCGTTTTGGAATCATGGCTACCGCGGTGGAGCAAGCGCATTCGACCCAGGCATCCTCGACAGCGGGGTCGACCTCTCTCATCCGGGCCTGCGTGGACTCCGCGCCAGCTATCATGTATCGCACCACTGGGCGTCGCGTTCGTCCAACTACCGCGACTCGTTCCGCACTGGCGACGACTTCCACGGCCACGGCACCGCGGTTGCGGGGATTCTGGCGAGCCGGGGCACCCGATCGTGGAGCCGCCACCTCGGCATGGCACCCGGACTCAAGAACCGACTCTACAATCTGAAGAGCGCCTACCGGACGACATCGGGAGCGGCGAGCCTGTTCTTCGCGGACGCCATCGCCAACATCGATTGGGGAATCTTCGGCTCCAAGGTGGACGACATCGACCTCCTGAACTTCTCGTATGGCAACACGGCGAGCAGCGACGACTCCGCGCTCGCGCGCTTCCTGGATGCCATGGTGGACGACCTCGCCATCCCGGTGATCGTCGCCGCTGGAAACCGGGGTCCGCGACGGCGCACACTCATCAATCCGGCCGGTGCGTACAATGTCCTGACGGTCGCCTCGATGAATGACATCAACACGAAGTCACGCCGCGACGACGTCATCTCGCTCTCCTCGAGCCGCGGCCCGACGATCGGCGGACGCCGCAAACCGGACATCACGGCCCCGGGCGCGTTCATCCAGACGACGAACAGCCGTTGGGAAACCCAGGCGGACTACACGACCTGGTCGGGCACGAGCTTCGCGGCTCCGCACGTGACTGGCGCTGTGCTGCTCGCAATGGACGCGTTCGGCCCCCCGGTGCAGCCGATGCGGATCAAGGCGCTACTCTTGGACTCGGCGGACAAGTGGGGCGGCCTCGGGTTCCACACGGCCTACGGCTGGGGCTACTTGGACTTGCAGGACGCCTGGGATCGGCGCAAGGCGACCTATCAAAAGAGCGTTGCTCCGCGCGGGCAACGCGGCGACTTCGACCTCTACCTCGCGACCTTCGACGCACCACACGACACCGCCACCTTGGTCTGGAATCGACACGTGAGCTACCAACGTGGCGGCAAGTATCCCGGGCAGTGGTATGGACTCAATGACCTAGATCTGATCCTCTACGAACACAGTACAGGACGCGTGATCGACCGGTCGGCGTCCGGGATAGACAATGTCGAACAGGTGATGAGTTCCGCACCCAAGAAGCGAGAGTGCGTCATCCGAGTCGCAGCGACGGACAAGACATTCCGCGGCGTCGCCAAGGAAACCTATGCGCTGGCGGGGCCACCCGGGACGACCTTCCCGGCGCGCCTTCCCACGCTAGAACTCACCGCGTCTTTCCCGCGAACCGTACTCGCCGGCGACTTCTACGACGTCCTCGTGCACTGCCAAAACAGCGGCGATCTCCACGCGATCCACCCCAGCCTGACACTGACGATCCCGAGCGGACACCGACTCATCGAAGGCTCCCGGGTCACGAGGCTCAAGACGCTGCTGCGCAGAAGAAGCAACCAAGAAACCCAGCGTCTGCGCCTCCAAGCTCCACGAACCCCAGGCAAAGCAACGCTACGCCTCGACCTCACAAGCCGCTCTTGGGGCGAAGTCTTCCGGCGATCCATGCGCCTCACCATCGAAACCAGGCCCGTCCCAACCTACGGAACGAAATAGAAAGAGCGTGTCAGAGTCATTTTGCGAAAGCCAACTTCCCAGGAACACAGGACACGACGGACCCGTGCGGGTCAGCGTCGAAGGCGCGACTGATCGCATCGGCCAGCGGCAAGAACTGCCCGTCCAGGCTCGACAGTGCAGAGAACACGTAGCTCGTCTCGGGCGCACCCATCCCGCTCAATACGTCGCGGATGTCACTCGGACGGCTGGCGTCGACGATCCGGCTGTGCTTTGGCTCCAGATCTGTCCCGATGTGTCCTAGCTGGCCGACGACTTTCCAGCGTGAGACGCGACCCATCCGTTCGTGCCGGCCAGAAGCCCCCGTCATGCGTGCGGGTCCCTTGCTGGAACGGAATCGGAGTTCCGGCTAACCTAGCTTCGCTCGTCGCATCTCGACCGAGTCCAGAGTTTCCGCATCCGCGCCGGAGATCGTATGCCTCTCGCCTCTCGCCTCTCGTATTTGCCCTGTTAGCGCTGTGCGTCGAAAGAGCCACGACTCAGACTCAGCATTTTACGGTCTACAATCAGGGGTCGTTCGCTCCGCTCAAGACGAACGGGAACCGGCGTTCGACCTTTACACACGGAAACCCTGGCACGGAGGCGATTGGGACACGGACCTCGTGGACCTTTGGTATGGAGGGTATAAGGTGTTCTACAATGACGAGATCGATGCCGCTGCAATCGCCACGCGGTATTTCAGGCTCAACTGATGCCTCTCGCGGTAAAGGTGCCCAATGAGATGCTCCATGCCCTCGTCGGGCCGAGGTGACGGACCGTGCTAGATCGAGTTCGAACCTGGATGCGCCCTGGAAGCGCGCAGGCGCCCGCTGACGCGGTGGATCCTGCAGCACTCGACACGGCTGCGCTGCAAGAGTTGCACGATGCGGTGACTGCGACCCTGGCAAGCAGAAACGCGACCCTCGCCTACGCGGAACAGGTGTTTCAGAACATCGCTGGCTGGTTCGAGAACGCGGCTGGCGGGTACGGTGGGAAACGCATCCTCGAGCTTGGACCGGGAGACAGCCTGGTCGTCGGGGCGTTGCTCCTGGCAAATGGCGCCGAGCAGTACACGGCTGTCGATCGCTTTCCATTGGCTTCGCGAGACCCGAACATGTACCGGAGCCTACGCGAGCATCTTGCGCGAGACCCTCTCGTGCGGATGGCCGGGCAGTTTGCTGCCAAGGCTACAGCACTCGCGCGATACGACGACGCGGTTCGACTGGTCGGCGACACCGTCACTTTCGATGAGAGCTTCCTCTCGTGGATCTGCCCTGCGGACGCCGCGGCACTGCCGCTGGCAGACGGCAGCTTTGACATCTGCTTCTCCAACGCCACCTTCGAGCACGTGAGGGAAGTCGAGCGCGCCGTCCAAGAGTCCGTTCGAGTCCTGCGCCCCGGCGGCTACGGCATTCATCAGATCGACCTTCGGGACCACCGTGATTTTGACAAGCCGCTGGCCTTCCTCTGCGAGGATAAGGCCGCGTGGGAGCGAATCTTCCGGGAGAGCAAGGAAGCAGAATATACGAATCGGTGGCGCGTCCACGAGTTCGTCGAGGCCTTCCGTCGCACCGGAGCAGAGATTGTCACCGCAACTTCGACATGGTTCGCAGACGACCTGGAGGACCTACGACCGCGGCTCGCAACCGAGTTCAAGGACCTCCGCGATGAGGACCTACTGGCCCTGGACGCGTTCCTTGTCGTGCGCAAGAGCGAAGAGTCGTCGGTTGCACCCGGTCACCGATAGAACGTCTCTTTGAGCCCGCCATCGACGGTGAGTGCGGCACCCGTGGTCGGCGTGCGGCCCTCGGCGAAGAAGGCTACGGCGTCGGCGACGTGATCGGCTGTGATAGGGACACCGAGCAGGTTGCGTTTGCGGTAGTGTTCGCGGAGTTCGTCCCCCGACATCCCGCGAGAGCGCATGCGCTCGGCACCGACGGCGTCCCAGAGGCCCGAGCTCGTGCCGGACGTGTCGTCGGCAAAGACCGCGTCCGGGTGCACGACGTTGACCAGGATCTGGTCCCCGGCGAGCTCGAGCGCTGCGACTCGCGCCAACTGGACGGCTGCGGCCTTGCTCGCCGAGTACGCAGCGAAGTCCGCGCCGGGCGCCGGGACGTTCTTGCTCGCGTTCAAGATGATGCGGCCACCCAGGCCCTGCCTGCGCATGAGGCGGGCGGCTTCTCGGAAACAAAGGAACGTACCGGTCTCGTTGACGCGAACCAGACGATCCCAGTCCTCGAGCGTAAGCGCCTCGAGCGACGCGACGTGCGCAACACCGGCATTGGCAACCAGGATGTCGACGCCCCCGAAGTGACGTGCGCACGCGGAAAAACCCATCTGCACACTGACCTCGCTGGTCACATCCATGACTACGGTGTGGACCCGCGAGTCGTCGATGCCGTCTTCGGCTACAGCGATGGCGCGCGCGCGCTCGAGTCGCTCGGAATCGATGTCGCTGAGCGCGACATGCGCCCCCAGGCGCAGCAGGCGCCGTGCGACAGCCACGCCAATGGCGCCCGCCGCACCGGTCACAAGCGCAACTCGACGGGCCAGTGGTGCCTCGCTCGCTCTCCCCAGCTTGGCCTGCTCGAGACTCCAGTACTCCATCTCGAACAACTCACAGTCGGAGAGAGCCGCATAGCTTGACAGCGCCTCGGCTTGGACCTTGCCTACCACCGTGTGCTCAGCGATGTCCGCAGCGATTCGCGCCGCCTTCTTGGACGTTCCCCAGGCCAAGACCCCCACACCATCAATCAGCGCAACCCGAGGGAATGGGTCGAGCATCGTCGGCAGAGGTGTGCGCCCGGCGGAACATACCGAAACGTAGTCCAGATAGCGCCGGACGTAGTCGTGCACTGCCGCAACGAGACTCTCGCGATCCCCCGCACTCACCAGGTATGCAGCCTTCGTGCGGATCACGTGATCCGGCGTCAAGGGCGCCGACGAGAACAGCTGCACGCTCGTGGGTGAGGCCGCGGCGGCAAGAGTCTCGCGCGTTCCGCGCCACTCGACCACGAACGACTTCGGCCAACCGAAGCCCTCCACAGGCTCGGCAAGCAGACCACGCAGCACGGGCGCCACGTCTGCCGCCGCACGGGCAACGGCCGGCGTCACAGCATTGAGGCCGGAGTGAATGTCGAACACGGTTCTTACATCCAACAGCCGATCGGCAATGGCGCGCTCGACGCGGTCGACGATGTCGATGTGACGTTCGTAGCTCGTCCGCGCATCCTCCCCCCAGCTGAATACACCATGCTCATGGAGCACAAGCCCGATCGCATCCGGATGTTCGTCCCGAAACTTGGCGACGGCGATCGCCAACGGAAACCCCGGCATGATCCATGGCAGCACACCGACGCGGTTCCCGACCACTGCAGCAATCTCGCTCGCCCCCTCGGGCCGGTTGCCGAAGATCAAGGCAGCATCTGCGTGCGTATGATCCACAAATCGATCGTCGAGAAACGCGTGCAACAGCGTCTCAACACTCGGCATGGGTGATGCGGCTTCGAATAGATGGATGCGCAGCTGGTTCACCATCTCCGAATCGCTGAGCGCGCTCAGCTCTCGCAACCGCCGCAGCGCCGGCAAGTCGAGCGCCGGTAACCCAGCCGGCTCGATCGATGCCAAGTCCCACCCCGACCCCTTGACGCAGAGCGCCTCGCGCCGCTCGCCGAGCACATCGACGATGTGCGTCTTGACGGACGTGTTGCCACCGCCATGGAGCACGAGCTGCGAATCCGCACCAATCAGTCGTGACGTATACACACGCAGCGCCATATCCGCGTTCGCAGCACCCGCGAGCCGTGCAACGGTCGCGGCTGCGTCATCGTCGTCCCACCTGGATTGCATGCCAGGAGACTAACCAGTACGGATTCTCGCGTCGCCCTACGGTTCGCTGAACAGCAAGTATGCCAGCTGATACGGTCGAACCGGCTGCTCGTCAGGGGGACCCGGTGCGGCCGCCGCCACCCGGGCGCGCAG
>CAYSWE010000230.1:0-7620 GCA_964434515.1 uncultured Phycisphaerales bacterium
CTGCACGCAGGTTGCGGTTTGCCTTGTCGAACGGCGAGAACGTTGCTCGCGTGAGCGGAATCAGGCATGGCCGGCCGCCGCGGGGAAAGCCGTGATCGAAGTACTGCGAGTCCGCAACCGGATCAAAGAAGCGCCGCGACAGAAAGCAGAGCCAGCGGCCGGATGGATCGAAGGACGGGTCCGTGTCGAAGAAGTCCGGCTTGGTTACGTCATGCGTCTTGAACGAGCGAGTGTCGAGCACACGAATGATCGAAGTCTTCCGCCCGACCTGGAAACCGAACGCGAGCCAGCGACCATCGTGTGACCAAGCGGTGCCGTGGATGCGCTTCCACTCGGAACGCGCTGCGCAACGTGCACGGCCGGACTTGAGGTCGATGACCCAGAGTTCGTTGCGTTGGTTGGTCACGGCGAGCTGCTGGCCAAGCGGCGCGACCGTCAACGTGACCGCGCGGCCGATGCGACGGCGCAGTCGCTTCGGCTTCGTGCTGCCGTCGGCCTTGAAGACGATCAGCTGCTCCTCTCCGCCTTCGTCCGTGACGGCGACGATGCGCTTCCCGTCCGGGAGCCAACGCGCCAAGCGATAGCGTGCCTCGCAGATGCGGCCTAGGCGCTTGGGGACGCCCTCCCACAGCGGCAAGACCAGAGCCCCGCCGCGCGAGGTCAGCACGAGCTCGGTTCCGCGTGGGTGGAGATCCGCGTCTTCTAGAGACGGCGCTGCCGGTAGGAACTTTCGGCTGCGCTGCGTGCGGGGGCTACGGAGGTCGACCGGGACCTGGGTCGATCGACCCGTCTTCGGATCGTGAACGAAGAGATCGGCGCCGGCGTGGTAGACGATGCGTCGACCATCCGTCGTCGGATAGCGAACGTAGAAGTCGTCGTGATCGGTGTGCCGCGTGAGCCCGCCGCCTTTGGGTGTGCACGAATAGAGATTGCCGTGTCCCTCGTGGTCGGACACGAACCAGATCCGTGATCCGATCCACATCGGCGAACCGAGATTGCCGGGCAGGTCGATCAAGGGGGCGAACTCGCCGCGCCCGTCCCGGTCGATCCAGAGCGCTCCGGCCGTGCCGCCGCGGTAACGCTTCCAGCGGGCCGGATCGGCTGCGTTGATGCCGAGCACGACGCCGTCGCCGCGTGGCTGGCGGGTCAGTTCGCGCACCGGCCCCCAAGGCAGGCGTCGGCCTGGACTGCCATCGATCGGGATCTCGTGCAGATGCACGGCCCGCGCAAACGGCATCGCGCTGTTGCTCTGCACAAGAACGCGTTTCCCATCGCGCGACCAACCCACCGTGCGCAGTGCTCCGCCGAGGTGGGTCAACCGCGCCGGCTCTCCACCAGCTGCGTCCATGATCCAGGCTTCGGCCGGGCCTTCATCGCTCCCGGTAAACGCCAGCAGCGTTCCGTCGGGGCTTATGCGTGGCGCCGAACAGATCGCCCGGCTTGCCGTCAGCCGCCTGGCGACGCCGCCTCCAGTGGGGACGGACCACAGGTCGTCCTCGCAGACGAACACAATCGTGTCGCGATGGATCGTCGGATCGCGATAGTAACCTTGGGTCTGCATGGTGCCTCGGTTACTTCTTGAAGCCGGTGAACAGGCCGAGCGTGGCGAGCCCGGTGGATGGCAGACTGCCAGTCACGAACGATTGGAACCGCGTCGCCTCATCCTTCACACGATCCACCAAGGTCTGGAACACTCCATCGAGTGCATGCCAGTTGATGATCTCCACGTGCGCGAAATACTGGAGTGCAAACAGCGCGAGGAAGACGAGCCCGAAGCCGATGAGCGCCATCTTGACGACCGAGCGCAGCGCGTAGCCGATGGTGAAGCCGACGAAGAAACTCAGCCCGAGCCGAAAGAACCCTTCCGACCAAGCCGTCTGGGTGCCGGCGCTTTCGGTAGCGCCGCCCGAAGTGCCACCCCCCTGGGCATCGAACGACGCGCCGAGGCCGACACCGCTGATAGCACCACCCGACGCTCCGCCGCTCGGCGCTGGCGTCTTGGACTCGGTAAAAAACAACACCGCCCCGGCGATCACCAGCAAGGTTGCCATGGCAAACAGGATCTTCTTCCAGCGTGGCGTGCCGGCAACGCGTTCGCGCACGCTTGGCTTCGCTTCGGTGGAGGGGGTGTCGGACTCTGGAGAACGGTCGATCTGGTCGCTCATTGTATTTCGGGTCTACAAGCAGGGGGCAGGGACATCAAGGACGCGCCGAGCGCACAGGCCCCACGAGGAGCGGTTGGATACGGCGCAGCAGTTCGGGAAAGTCGCGCACGCGCCAATAGTCCGTGTCGGTCTCCGGACTCGCGGAACGTGTGTCAACGAAGATCGCGCAGCGCATTCCGGCCGCCGCTGCACCGGTGGCGTCCACGTCCACCCGATCACCGACATAGAGGATCTGGTCCGGCCGGAGGCTCCAGGCCTCGGCCGCGTGACGGAACCCGTGTGGCCACGGCTTGAAGGCATTGATCTCGGCGTCGGTTGCCGAGAGCTGGAGCGTGTCGGCGGCATCGATGCGCAACGCCGTGAGCTTCGCAGCGACCGGGTAGTCGGAGAAGAATCCGATCCGACAGCCGGTTCTGCGCAGTGTGGTCAGAACCGCATCGAGCCCCCTGCGCTTGCACGGCAGGAGCCAAGCCAGAGCGCGACGCAGCAGCCACTCGTCGGTCAGCGCTCGGACCTCGGCCCCGTCCACGCCGGCGAGTTCGGCGGCGCGCTCGATATGGCGCTCGGCGAGCGGGTGCGAGTTCGGCGGCTCGTGTCGCACATCTTCGAGAGCGCGCCGATACGCTCGAAGGATGCGCAGCGCCGTACGCGCGCGTCCGATGCCCCGCAGCGGCAGTCGTAACAGCAACGAGCGGATCGCCCGCAGTCGCATACGGCGGGCGTGGTAGAGCGTGCCATCGACGTCGAACAGCACCGCTTCGATGGGCTGGCCGCGCGGCGCGTCGTGGTCGTTCACTTGTCGTTCGCGGTGTCGTAGCTGCCGAGCGGACGCACCCAGATGTTTCGGTAGCGCACCGGGCAACCGTGATCTTGCAAGCGGAGGGGGCCGGTTTCCGCATGCGGCTCGTAGTGTGCCAGGCGTTTGTACTGCGTGGAACCGAGCAGCGCCTGATAATGGTGCACGATGACGCCGTTGTGCAGCACCGTGACGTAGGCCGGTCGCACGAGCTTCTTCTTGGCGAAGCGCGGTGCCTCGAAGACGATGTCGTAGCTTTGCCATGCACCCGCCGGCCGACACGCGTTGACGAGCGGCGGAAACTGACCGTAGATCGCCGCGGCTTGTCCGTCGGCATAGGTCGCGCTTGCGAAGCTGTCGAGGACTTGAATCTCGTAGCGCCCCATGAGGAACACTCCGCTGTTGCCGCGCCCCTGTCCGTGGCCGCGGACTCGGCCAGCGACCTTGCCGGGAGACGCCCATTCGATATGGAGCTGACAGTCGCCGAAGTGTTGCTTGGTTTCGATCGTCCCGCCATGCACCTGCATGGCGCCATCGACCAACTCCCAGGTAGCGGGTTGACCGTCGGGGCGTTGCCACGGGTCGAGCGACGTCCCATCAAACAGCACGGTGGCGTCCGATGGGGGAGTTGCCCCGGTCCCTGGTGTCACGACGCGCGGATAGGGGCGTCTACTGTCGTGCACGCGAAAGCGCGAACCAGGCAGCACGGGCGTGTCGTCATAGCCAGGCCGTTCGTGGCCCTGTTGGCCCATGAGCAGCGCGATCGCGAGCACGCCGCCGCCGAGGAAGAACGCGAAGGTGCCGGGAATCTGCATGGCCGCGGAGGATAGCACGCGGCGGCCGGATAGGATGGAGACATGATGCCGAGGATCGTGATACTTGCCGGGGCCTTACTGCTTGGATTGGGCGGAACCGCCGCCCAGCAGAGCGAGGCGACGCGGCTGCGCGCGTTTCGCAAGGAGTTCGTCAGTACAAAGAAGCGGCCCAAGTCGGCAAGTTATCGGCTCGAGGCGCTGCGCCATTTGGAGGGGCTCGACTCGCCAAAGGTGGCGCAGACGTTGGTGCGTGCGTTCGTCGCAGTCGAGACCGATGTCATCACGGTGCTCGAGCCGTATACGGAGCGTGCCGCGGCGATCGAGAAGATCCTTCGCGACGCCGGCGCCGAGTTCGAGCCTCGTCCACTTCTCGACAGCCGAATCCATCAGCGACTGGGTGAGCTGCGCAAGACCCAAGCCGAGGAGCGCGCGCGGCTCGATGGTCTGCGCGCGCTGCAGAGCGGCATTGCCGATCGCCTGCGCAAGCTTCGCAAGCGCGAAAGCGTCACCTGGCTCCTGAGCCACGTCGTCGGCGATGCAAAGCGATCGCTACCACTCAAGATCGTCGTCGCCGGCGCCGTCGGGCAGCGCCAGGCCGGCATGCTCACGGAGGTCAAAGCGGCCCTCGCCCGGGCGCACAAGCCGAACGACCTCATGGCCTTGCTGCTTGCCATCCGGACGATGGGGACGCTGGCGCGCCCGCTCGGGCCGGACCTGGCCAAATACGTCACGCACAAGAACGCCGAGGTGCGCGAGCGCGCCGCGGCTGCCGTCGCAGCCATCCACTACTTTGCGGCGATCCCCGCCGTGATCGACGCCCTGGCGAAGGCGTCCGGACGTGCGCAGCGGCACATCGGCCTGGCGCTCGAGGACATGACCGGTCAGAAGCTCGGCTCGACCGTCGTGTCGTGGCGCGGTTGGTGGGAGCGAGAAGGCAAGGCCTTCGTCGCCGGCGGTGGCAAGTCTCGACGGCGCCGTCGCGCCGGCGGCATGTTTGCTCCGGTGAGCCAGGAACGCCGCGACGCCACCGGTGAGTATTACTTTGGCCTGCCAAACGAAGGTACGTCCGTGCTCTACATCATTGACGCCAGCGGCTCCATGAAGCAGCCCGTCACCTGGGCCAGCCGGCCGGGCGGTGGTGGTATCACCGTGGCCGCCGGCGCCGACAAGAAGAAGGGCGCCTGGGCCAAGACGCGCCTCGAGGCCTGCAAGCGCGAGTTGGTGCGCGCACTCGGTCAGCTACGACGCAATCAGACGTTCAACGTGATCTGGTTCAGCGAACTCGCGCATCGCTGGCGCCCCAAGATGCAGGCCGCGCTCCCCAGCTTGATCGCCGACGCCAGGGCGTGGGTCGAGCGGCTGCAGCCGCTCGGCACGACCAACATTCATGATGCGCTACAGCTGGGTTTCTCGATGGTGAAGGGCCGGGGTATCTACGATCGGGCCTACCGGGGGGCCTTCGGCCTCGACACCGTCTTCCTCCTGACCGACGGCTCCCCGACCTTGCCGTCCGGCAAGCTCGACGATACGGAGAAGATCCTCCGGGCCGTGCGCCATTGGAATCCTCTGAAGCGCGTGACGATCCATACGATCGCCATTGGCAGCGAGAACCTGGACGTACGTTTCCTCAAGCGCCTAGCCGCCGAAAACGGCGGCGTGTTCCAGCACTACACCGACAGCGGCAAGAAGCGTCGCTAGAGTCTCACCAAGGGAGCGCAACGCAGAGCGAAGCGATCAGCGGTGCCGAGGGCCCGAAAGATATGTGCTGAACTTCTGCGTCAGGCCACTAGAAACGTGGCCGCAACCCCGGCATGGCTGCGTGCCCGCTCGCAGCTACGGCTACTGGAGTCGCAGCTCGGCCGGGGCGATGGCCCACACACGCATCGGGCTGTGGTTGCGCAGGGCGTCCAGCAGGATGGCGAGCGTCGTTTCGAGGTTGCCGAGGCGACGGAGCGCGAGCTTGGTCACACGACCCGTGTCGAGCGCCGGTGCGAGCTTGCTGCGTGCGCCGAGAAAGTCCTCCACGAAGGAATCCATGAAGTTCTTCGAGCGCGGCGTGTGCATGGTCTCGAACTTGTCGAGTTTGGCAGCCTTGGCGACCATCGCGATGGCGGCGTCGAGACCGCCAATGGTGTCCACGAGCCCGCGCGCCTTGGCCTGCTTGCCCGACCAGACGCGCCCGCCAGCAATGGCTGCGACGTTGTGCTTGGCCATACCACGCGAGTCCGCGACGTTCTGCAGAAAGCGCGCGTAGACGTCGTTGACGAGCGCCTGCATCCGCTCCTTGAGCGCATGCGGCCAGGGGTAGCTCAGGGTCGACAGGTAAGCGCCCTGGTCGAGTGCGACGATGTCCTCTCGGACGCCGAGGCGCCGCATCATCGGCCCCAAGTTGGGCTTCATGCCAAACACACCGATCGAACCGGTGATGGTCGAGGCCTCCGCGACGATCGGCCGCCCGGTGCAGGTGATCCAATAGCCACCCGAGGCCGCCACGTTGCCCATGGAATACACCAGCGGTTTCCGCTTGGCCAGCCGCTCCAGCGCGCGCCGGATTGCCTCGCTCGCGGTCGCCGAGCCACCGGGCGAGTTGATGCGCGCAACCACGCCCTTGACGTTGTCGTCCTGTTCGAGCCGTTCGATCGCCCTGACGGTGGGACCGGACACCATGGACCCGGCGGAGTCCTTGCTGCCATCGACGATCGCGCCGGAGAGGTGGAGCACGGCGATCGTGTCCTTCGTGGTGGCCTTCCGCTTCTTGCGCCGTTTCGAGAACAGGCTGTTCATGAACGAAAGGAAGTTCTGGTTGCGATGAGCCTTGTCTACGTAGATGGCGTTGACCAGGTCGTAGTCCTCGGTGCCGACGATCCGGGCCAACGTCTTCTTGGCGCCATCGAAGGGCACGACCCGGTCGACCAGTCCTGCCTTGAGCGCCTCTGCGGCGCTCAGCATCCGCCGGGCCTGCATCCGCCGCAGGGCCGCCGGCTCGAGCCCGCGCGCCTTGGCGACCCGGCGCACGATGTCGTCGTTGATCTTGCTCAGCATCGCGAGGTAGTGAGCTCGAAGGTGATCGCTCATCTGCGACAACATGTAAGGCTCGACCGCCCCCTTGAACTCGCCACAGCGCACGATATCCATGCGCACGCCAAACAGATCGAGGGCGTCCTTCAGGAAGGTCACGGACAGAGCTGGTGAGCGGAAGTCGACCGACCCCATGTCGGCGATGTAGACCCGATCACAAAGCGCTGCGAGTTGGTACTGCACCGAGGTCGCATTCTCGAGGTAGGCCACTGACTTGCGGCCGCTCGCGCGCAGCTTGTGCATGGTCCGCTCGAGTTCCCGCAGCTGCGGTCCGTTGAGGCCGACGGCTCGGGTCAAGTCGAAGAACACCAGCCGCCCGTCGTTGTGGGTCGCGAGCGACTCGAGTTGACCGCGAAAGCCAAAGAACGATGTCGGCTTCGCGCCACCGCCAAGCAGCAGCGAGGTCGGGTCGAGCCGCTGCGCCGGGAGATCGGCGTAGACCCCCTTCGGGCGGACGAGCATCACCTTGACGCGCGGTTTCGCCTTGGGGGCGGCGTCTTGCTGTGCAGCTTTGGGCGCCTTGGGCTTGGCCTGGGCTGCGACCGACATCGGCAGCAGAGAACAGGCGAGAACGGGTAGGATCGTGAACGGCGACATACGAGGTCCGGAGGGTTTCGCAGGAAAAGGCCGAACCATACGTGGCGCCCGTCGATTATCGCGAGAAACTCGGTGCGTGATGCAGCGCTCAGATCCTGGCCAGAGGGAACGGGCCTACGCACGCCAGCTGAAGGCTTCCCGCGCTCGTTCTACCGTGCGGTCAGATCGA
>CAYSWE010000231.1:0-7617 GCA_964434515.1 uncultured Phycisphaerales bacterium
CGAACCAGATCGTGTGCTTCGCGCGTTCGTGACGTTGACTCCGAGAGGGCTCGACGTAGTCGACGCGCGGTGTCTGGCCGAGAGCGTACGCTGCAAGCAGCAAGAGTCCGAGGAGCGATCCTAGGAGCGCATTCAACGCGCTGGCCCGGTCACCCAATCGAACGTCGGGCGAGTCGTCCCGTCCGCATACTGGACGCCCGACGCGTGCCCGAGCACACCGTCCGAGTCGCGCTGCGCGCGCACGCGAATCGCCACAATGTCGGATTGTTCCAACGCAACGACCTCCGATGCGGTCGAACGCCCGTCTTGATTGCGATCCGTCCAGATCGCCAGGCCAACCAACTCCGCGCCGGTAAGCACGCCATCTTGATCGTCGTCCAAGAGCTGCAACGCATCAAAGCCATTCCGGTGGAACAGAAACCACGTCACGGACCCGAACAGCTGGCGACCCGAGCGAATGTTGGCAGCGTGCGTCGGATCCCAGACCAGAATGCCGGCGTCGGCTCGCACCCAGGGCCAGCGTTCGGTCACGCCATCCCCATCGAGGTCGAACTCGACGACGGTCTTGGGCGCAACCAAGCGCTGCAACGTGTCATCGACGCTCCGGCCGATCAGAATCGGTGTCACGATGCCACGACGCAGCGCGCGGAGTCGTTTCAGGCCGGCCTCGACTTCGGCGATCCGCGCCTGCTGCTTCTCAGTCGGCTTGGCGAGATCTTTCGCGAGCCTCAAGAA
This sequence comes from uncultured Phycisphaerales bacterium, assembly GCA_964434515.1. Lineage (GTDB taxonomy): Bacteria > Planctomycetota > UBA1135 > UBA1135 > CAYSWE01. Next base: position 736 of record CAYSWE010000231.1, read on the forward strand.
CGCTATCGCGGCCTCGTGCGAAACCAGGCCGGTCAGGCCCTCGGCCGGCAGCATCCCGCCGCGCACATCGTCCCGGATCGTGAGCTTGAATGTCGCATAAAACTCCGCGCGCGCCTTGGCCTCGGTCCAGACCGCAAGCGACTTGATCATCGCGCGGCGCGGCAGGACGCTCGCCCGCTCCAAATCGAAACACTGCTTGGCCAGACAGGCGCGTCCCAAACGATAGAGCGCATTCTTCGGCTTGAGTTCGACTGCCCGGTCAAAGTGCGCCATGGCCTGTTTCGCGTGCTCCTCCAGCTCCAAAGCACTTGGTGCCGGCGGATGCCAATGTTGCTCCTCGAGCTGCTTCAGAATGCGTTTGCGCTCGGCGGCAAACTTGACGCGCATCGCCTTGCCCCAGGCCTTGACCTTGTCCAGGCCGAGCTTGTGCGTCGCCCGGGCATAGGCCTCGTCCCAGCGTAACGAGTCAAGGAAGCCGATCGCGAAATGGTCCGACGCCGCAATACGAACACCGCGATCCACGAAGGTCGGAACGAGCTTCGTCTGGTTGATCAGCGCGAGGTAGTGAACGCGCGCTAGCTTGTAGTGCAAGTCGGGGTCGTTGGGGCGCTTCTTCAGAAGCTTCCCCAGCGAAGCGATGATCCGCTTGGCCGGCAGCGGCTCTGGATTGACAAACTCGAACGGCGGCCGCGCGAGAGCGAGCCCTAAGGCGACGGCAACCAATGCGGACGTTCGGGATTTCATGGTCGGCTTCCTGTAGGGCGAAAAAACGACTGCGACACCTTATTTCCGGGTCGCTGACGCGGTCAAAACTGCGCGGTTATTTTTTGCGCGGGCGCTTAGGATCGTGGCACTCGCGTCATGATACGCAAAGCACGAATCGCCGCCGCCTGCAGGGACCGCTAGCCGATGCTCCTGTTCGAACCCTTCGACCTGGGTCGACTTACCTTGCCCAACCGCATCGTCGTCACTGCGATGGTGACCCGGCTGTCGGCCGCCGATGGCCAAGTCAACGATGCGATCGTCGAGCGCTATCGCCGCTTCGCCGAGGGCGGATCCGGACTCATCGTCATGGAGGCGTCGTCGATCCATGGCGGCAAGTCCGGTCCACTGCTGAAGGCATCGAGCGAGGAGTTCTTGCCGGGGCTAGCACGCGCGGCTCAGGCCGTCCACGCCGCCTCGGACGCCAAGCTCTTCCTACAGATCATTCACTTCCTGAAGGTCGCACGCTCCGGATGGAGACAGAAGATCGGCGACGTGACTGCCGAGGAGCTGACACAGTTGCCGGCCGCGTTCGCGCAGGCCGCACTGCTGGCGAAGGCCGCCGGAATGGATGGCGTCGAGCTGCACATGGCGCACGCCTACACGCTGTCGTCGCTCTTGTCGCGTCACAATCGGCGGCGCGACGCCTGGGGTCGGAGCCTCGAGAATCGAATGCGCCTCCCATCGCAGGTGCTGGCGCACGTTCGAACCGCAGTAGGCCCGGACTATCCCGTCGGGGTTCGCTTTGACGCCGAAGAGTGCATCAAGAACGGCTACTCGCTACCCGACTCGATCGAGTTCGCCGTGCGCTTCGCCGAGCTCGGCGCAGCCTACGTGTCCTTGTCGGCCGGAGGCAAGTTTGAGGACGCAATCCACAAGCAGGGCGCGCCGCTCTATCCTTACACGGGTTACTCGGGCGATCGGTGCATGCCGGGAGCACAGTACCCCGACGGCTTCAACATCTACCTCGCAATCGGGATTCGCCGGGCGCTGCGCGCGCGCGGCTTGACGACGCCGGTCATCGGCTCCGGCAAGATCGGCACACCCGAGCTCGCCAATCGCCTGCTCGAGGCCGAGTCCTGCGATCTCGTCGGCATGGCACGATCGCTGCTCGCCGACCCCTACTGGCCGCGCAAGGTCGAGAACGGCCAACGCGAAGATATCGTGCAATGCATCTACTGCAATGTGTGCAAGAACCTCGACGAGAACTTCAAGCAAGTCGTGTGCTACTTGTGGCCGCGCGGCTCGGAGCAAGCGCCGCGGCCCGACGAAGACGCGCACGCCGACCTTCGCTGGCCGCAGCGCGAGGCGCTCCGCGGCCGCTACGAGGACGGCAGAGCCCACCTCACGTGGTCCGTCCCCCAAGGCCGCGAACTCGCAATCGGCTATGACCTATTCCGCTCGACCGATGGCCACACCTTCGATCGGCTCGTCGCAGCGTCGCGACCGGCGCGGAGTGACGACGCCGTGGTCGGCGGGCGAACCTACTCGTACTACGTGCAGGCCTACGATCGCTCCGGCAAGCGCAGCCTGCCATCCAACATCGTCAGCGTCGACGTCCCGCCGTTCACAGAGACATCGCCCACCGGGAGCACAGCATGACCCAGCGCATCGTCCTCGTAACCGGCGGCGGCAGCGGAATCGGCCGCGCCATCGCCGTGTGGTTCGCCGGCCTCGGTGACGACGTCGTCGTCTGCGGCCGCACCGAAGGGGCGCTCGAAGCGACCGGCGCCGAGGCCCCTGGAAAGATCCGCTGCGTGCGTTGTGACGTCACCAACGAGGCCGATGTCGCACGCCTATTCCAGGACGTCGGGCCGCTCGACGTCCTGGTCAACAACGCCGGCGCTGCGAGTTCGGCACCACTCCACAAGGAAACGCTCGACCAGTGGCAAGCGCTTTTCGCTGTCAACGCGACCGGCGCGTTTCTGTGCACGCGCGCGGCACTCGCCACGATGCGCACGCGCGGGTCCGGCCGCATTGTCACCGTCGCCTCGACGGCAGGGCTGCGCGGATATCGCTACACCGCGGCCTATAGCGCGAGCAAGCACGCCGCGATCGGACTCATGCGAGCCGCGGCGGCCGAGTGCGCCGGCACGGCGATCACGGTCAATGCCGTGTGCCCGAGCTTCGTTCGGACGCCAATGACAGACCGGACCATCGCCAACATCGTCGCCAAGACGGGCCGAAGCGAAGACGAGGCACGAGCGGATTTGGAGCGTGCGTCGAGCCTCGGTAGGTTGGTCGAACCGGAGGAGGTTGCCGAGGCCGTCGCCTACCTGGCCTCCGACGGTGCAGCGGCCATCCATGGCCAGAGTCTGATCTTGGACGGAGGAGACCTACAGTCGTGAAACAGTTCCACGCTTCGGGCGGGCCGACATCACAGTGGGCACACTTCGACTTCGCAGTCGAGGATCAAGTCGCCACACTGACGCTCAACCGCCCCGACAAGCTCAATGCGCTGACGTTTGCTGTCTATGCAGATCTTCGTGACCTGTTGACCGAGCTGCCGCAAAACGACGCCGTTCGAGCTTTGGTGATCCGCGGCGCCGGCCGAGGCTTCTGCTCCGGCGGGGACGTGCACGAGATCATCGGCAAGCTGGTCGACGCCGACAGTAAGTTCCATCTCGAGTTTACGCGGATGACCTGCGCCGTGATCCAACGCATGCGTGAGTTGCCGATCCCGATCATCGCGTCCGTGAACGGCACCGCCGCCGGCGCCGGCGCCGTCATCGCGCTCGCTGCCGACTTCCGCATCGTCTCGACTGCGGCCAAGTTCCACTTCCTGTTCACCAAGGTAGGGCTGAGTGGCGCCGATATGGGTGCGGCGTACCTACTGCCAAGAATCGTCGGCCTTGGGCGCGCCACGGAGATCTTGATGTTCGGCGATCCGGTGGACGCCGAGCGTGCCGTGACCATCGGCCTCGCCAACCGAGCGGTCGCGCCGAGCGATCTGGACGCGGTCGTCGAAGAACTGAGCAAACGCATCGTCGATGGCCCGGCCTGGGCCTACGCCAACACCAAACTGATGCTCACGCGCGAACTCGATATGAGCCTCACCGGAGCACTGGAACTCGAATCGATGATGCAGGCCGTCCTGATGAGCAGCGCCGACCACCGTGAGTTCTTCGAGGCATTCGCGAAGAAGCGCAAACCAAACTGGAAGGGCCAATGAACACGCCACACGAGCTCATCAATCCCGATACGCTGGCACCGGCGATCGGCTTCGCCCACGTCGTTCGCGCGGGCCCCGGATCGACCATCTGGCTCGGCGGCCAAACGGCGCTCTCCAAGGACAATGAGATCATCGGGACGACGTTCGTGGAACAGTTCGACGTGGCGCTCGGCAACGTCCGGCTGGCGCTCGAGGCTGCGGGCGCCAAGCCCGAACACCTTGTGCAAATGCAACTGTTCGTGACCGATGCGGAAGCCTACCGGGCAAGTCGGCATGAGCTGGGCGCCAGCTACCGCAAGCATCTGGGGCGCCACTATCCGGCGATGGCGCTCTTTGAGGTCCAAGGGCTGTTCGACCCCAAAGCACTCATCGAGATCATGGGGATCGCGGTCGTTCCCGCCGTCCCCGAAGAGGCAAAGACAGATTCCACAGCGAGGCACGACGCATGACGTCACCGTATTGGCACCCCCGGCACGAGACGATGAGTCGCGACGATCTGGCGGCTCTCCAGGTCCACAAGCTGCGCCGCCTGATCGACTGGACGCACGCGCGCGTACCGTGGCAAGCGGCCCGCCTGCGCGAAGCGGGGATCGTCTCGTCGAACGAAATCCGCAGCCTCGACGACCTGCGCCGCATTCCGTTCATGACCCGAGACGCCTGGATGGAAGCACAAAACCAGCAGCCCCCCTACGGGCCACTGCTGGCCGCACCGGCCAGCACAGCGATTCGCTACCACATGACGTCGGGAACGACCGGCCGCACGCCGATCCGCGTGCTCGACGGAATGAAAGACTGGGAGTGGATCGCCGAGGCCTGGTGCTATGGGTTCTGGGGGTTCGGCATCCGCCCAGCGGACACGGTATTCTTCGCCTTCAGTTATGGAACGTTCGTCGGCTTTTGGGGCGCGCACTACGCCTGCGAAAAAATGGGCTGCCTGGTGCTCCCCGGCGGCAATATGACGACCGAGGCACGGGTGCGGCAGATCTTCGATATGAAGGCAACGGTCGTGTGCTCGACTCCGACCTACGCGCTGCGCATGGCCCAGGAGGCGGGCCGGCTCGGTCTCGATCTCGCAAACGGCCCCGTCCGCCGCCTCATCCTCTCGGGAGAGCCAGCCGGCTCGATCGCGGCGACCAAGCACCTCATCGAGTCCCAGTGGGGCGCGAAGGCCGGCGACACAGCCGGGATGACCGAGATCGGCACGATCATGATGTTCGAGTGCGAACACCAACCGGGCGGTGCGCACATCATCGAGGATCAGTTCATCGAGGAAGTCATCGACCCGGACACCGACGAACCGGTGCCGTATGGCGAACGCGGTGAGCGCGTCGTGACGTCGTTTGGGCGCGGGATCATCCCCCTGCTGCGCTACCGCTCGCGCGACTACGTGATCAAGGTGCCCGGCACCAACTGCACGTGCGGGCGCACGTTCGACATCTATGATGGTGGGATCCGCGGCCGTGTCGACGACATGCTGCTCGTGCGCGGAACCAACGTCTATCCGCGGGCGATCGAGGCGATCCTCCGGGAACACGCAGCAATCGACGAGTTCCAGGTCCATCTCTACACCAAGGACGGAATCCGCGATGAGATCGAAGTACGGGTCGAGATCCCCGGCGCGAGCTCCGACAAGGAGGCCATCTTGAAGCGGCTCGCCACCGATCTGGCCGAGGCGCATGAAGGTTTGCGGATCCCGGTGCGCGAAGCCCCGGAAGGCTCCCTGCCGCGCTTCGAGCTCAAGGCCAAACGCGTCAAGGACGAACGCACTGTCATCGGTGGCAGCGGCGAGAAACGGGAGAATGCCCAATGACCAACACAAACGACCGCCAGAATCTCAGCGCCGCCGAGACCGGCCTCATCGAAACCTATGAGAAACTGCTGACCCTAGTGCGTGAGCACCGCGGCACGCTCGCTCCCTACCAGGAGCGCAACGCGCTCAAAGCCCTGGCCGCCCTTTGGCAGATCGCCAACGGCCTCGATATGGACCCCGATCAACTCTATGAGTTGGGCGCATAGGCGAGCGGCGCGCCGCTACGCCTGACGGAACAGCTCACGGGCGATGATCTCGCGCTGGATCTCGGAGGTTCCCTCGTAGATGCGTGGCGCGCGCACGTCGAGGTAGAGCTTCGCCAATGGATGCCCCTCAACCAGAGCGCGAGCTCCGAGGACTTGGATCGCGCCGTCGACGACGAACTCGGCGGCCTCCGTGGCATAGAGCTTTGCCATTGCGGCGTTCTTGGTATTCCGGGCGACCCCCGAGTCAAAGGCGCTGGCGGCCGCGTAGACCAGCAAGCGGGCAGCCTGCGTGCGGACTGCCATCTCCGCGAGCAGGTGCGAGACGGCCTGGAAGCCCTTGAGCTCCTTGCCGAACGCGCGGCGCTCGCCGGCCCACGCGACCGCGAGATCCAACGCCGCTTGACACATGCCGACCGCAAAGGCACCAACGCTCGGTCGAAACAGGTCCAAGGTGCGCATGGCGACCTTGAAGCCGGCATCGACTTCGCCAAGGACGTAGCCTGACGGCACAGGGACTTCGTCGAACTCCAGCTCGCCGATCGCGTGCGGCGCGACCATGCGGATCGACGTGCCGCACAGACCTGGCGCCTGGCCCGGGACGACGAACGCGGTGATCCCCTTGGCCCCCGCCTCGGGCGTGGTCCTGGCAAACACCGTGTAAACGTCCGCCTCCGGTGCATTGGAGCTCCAGGTCTTGCGACCGGCCCAGCCCCAGCCCCCGCCGCGGCGTTCCGCCCGCATCTCGAGCGCACCAGGGTCCGAACCCGCACCGGACTCGCTGAGCGCGAAGGCAGCCACACACTCACCAGAGGCCACGCGCGGAATCCATTCGGCCACGAGCGCCGCCGAACCAGCTTGACAGATCGGGTAGGCCCCGAGCCCTTGCAAGGCGAGGGCCGTCTCCGCCTCTGGGACCTCCATCGCGAGCCCCT
>CAYSWE010000232.1:0-7615 GCA_964434515.1 uncultured Phycisphaerales bacterium
GAGAGAACCAGCGCGAATCGCGACCGCAGACTCTTGATTGCGGTACTGGTCAACGCGAGTCGCGGCCGGGCCGACGACGACCTGGCAATCGCGGTCCGAAAACTTCTGGATCTCGCTCCTCCATTGCGCCTTCACCGACGCCGGACAGACCACGAGCACTCGCCGAATCCCTGCCTCCCGCGCAAACAACTCTGCGGCACCGATCGCCTGAATGGTCTTACCGAGCCCCATGTCGTCGGCAAGGATTGCGCGCCCCGCGGCGACCGCGAACGCAATGCCATCGAGCTGATAGGGCAGCAGCTCAACCTTCAGCAGCGACTTGCGCAGCCTGTGCGCCTGCGGATTGCGGCGGATCGCAGCAGTGCGTCGCGCCACGCGCCGCGCGAAGAGGCGACGTGCCAGGTAATCCTCGGCGTCGGGATAGATCTGAACGTCCTGCCCGACTCGATCGAGTGCTTGCAAGCATGCAAGCAACCGATCCAGATTGGTGATCGGCTTGTCGATCAGCGGCGCGACGATCTCGGCAACGCGCGCGTCGACTGCGCGCGGCATGGCGAACCAGAGTTCCGTATCCTTCCCATAGCGCAGGTGCAAAGCGATGCGCTTGCGCTCGTAACCGCGCCGACGCGCCGCGGCCGGAAAACGCGTCTGGATTTTGCGCAGAGCATTCAAGATATGCTTGCACGTCCCCAGCGTGTTCTTGCGAAAGTCTGGACACGAGCAGAACGACTCGCCACGATCGGCACCACGCAGGGCCAATCGGTAGGTCTTGCCGGAGCTGTGGCTACGGATCGTATAGTCGGTCCAGACCTTGCTCGCATCGCCGGACTTCAGTGTCATCTTCTCGGTGCGCGCGCGCTCGGCGCGGTCCTCGATCGCCCGCTCCACCAACGCTTCCTCCGACAGACTCTCGACCGGAACACGCTGCTTCGGTGGTGCAGCCAGACCGAGCGCCAGCTTCTCCTCGAGCACAAGCGCCAGGACCGCCCCTAGATGGATGCAGGCAGACGAGCACGCCGAACACTCGCAGCGCATGCGCCGCACTGCGGTGTCGGTCAGAGTCAGCACGACTTCGCTACCGAACACGTCGGCATGCAGCCGGTTTCGCTCGAGTCGGATGTTCTCCGGGTCCAGATCCAACACACCGCCCTGGCGCAGCAACACGTCCGCTTCGGGACCGAGAAGCCTCTTTGCCTGGGCGAGCGTCAGACGTGATAGGCGGTCCCGGAGGGTGAGATCCTTGCTCTTCGCGGTCGTCATGCCGCCAGTTTCCATGAAGGGCCCCGGAGACTTCAACCCTGCAAAGCCGCCGCCGACAAGAATCGCCCGATCGGCGCCGTGCGCCCACGACCGCGCCCCCCTACCATGCATCGACATGAATCTCGACGAGCACTCCCTCATTCTGCACCAACGGCTGCGCGGCAAGCTTAGCGTGCAACCGCGCATGCCCGTGCGCACCAACGAAGACCTCTCCCTGGTGTATTCGCCGGGTGTGGCGGCTCCGTGCCTCGAGATTGCGGCCAATCCTGAGGCCGTCTGGAAATACACGATCAAGAGCCATTGCGTCGCCATCGTGACCGACGGATCCGCCGTGCTTGGCCTCGGCAACATTGGCGCCCGTGCCTCGATCCCTGTCATGGAAGGCAAGGCAATGCTGTTCAAGCAGTTCGCCAATATCGACGCCTTCCCGATCTGTCTCGATACGCAGGATGCGGACGAGATTATCGCTACCGTGCGCCGCATCTCCCCGGTGTTTGGCGGGATCAACCTCGAAGACATCGCCGCGCCCCGCAGCTTCGAGGTTGAGGCCCGGTTGCAGGATCTCGGCATCCCAGTGTTCCATGATGACCAACACGGCACCGCGATCGTCGTGCTCGCGGCGCTCATCAACTCCTGTCGCGTGCTCGACAAACGCCTCGAAGATCTCGAGGTGGTCATCAACGGCGCCGGTGCAGCCGGAATCGCCATCGCGCGCCTGCTGCGCTGCGTGGGGAGCGACCCCGGCTACTGCATCCCGGTCAAGGATGTGCGCGTGTGCGATAGCAGGGGGCTGATCCACGAGGGCCGAGACCACCTCAATGAACCCAAGCGCGAGCTGCTGGCCTGGTCCAATCGCCACCACAGGCAAGGCGACCTGCACGCGGCGATCGAAGGCGCCGACGTCTTCATCGGTGTCAGCGCTGGCAACTTGATCGATCGGCACGACATCGAACGTATGGCGCGTGACCCGATCGTGCTCGCGCTCGCCAATCCGACTCCCGAGATCATGCCCGACGAGGCGCACGCCGGCGGCGCGGCGATCGTCGGCACCGGGCGCAGCGATCTGCCCAACCAGGTCAACAACGTGCTCAGCTTCCCCGGAGTGTTTCGCGGCGCACTCGACGCCCGCGCACCCGTGATCACGGCCAAAATGAAACTCGCCGCCGCGCACGCGATCGCCGAGTGCGTCAAGGAGCCTCGCCGCGACGCGGTCATCCCACCGGCGCTCAACGAGCGCGTAGCCTACTCGGTGGCGCACGCGGTCGAGGCCGCGGCCACGGACTGACCCGTGCTCGCCGGTCTCGCGTGCATGCTTCTTGGGGTGCTGTCGACGTGCCAGGACGCGACCAAGCCCCGACCGGCCATCCGCAACAACCCCTACTTCGGCACGACCGAGTGGAAGGTCTGGCGCGACGACCCGACACCGGTCGCCGCGGTGACGTCCATGCGCCGCGTCGGCAAGGCCAAGAAAGCCGTAACGATCGAACTCGTGCCGCCGCCGGCGAACCAACGGATCTACCCCGTCACGCCGAGCCCCGGCGGCCCACTCGTACGCTACTCGGCTAGCACAAAGCCAAGCCAACGGTTCGCGGGCATCTGGGACGACGTCTACAGCAGCTGGTCCGGCCTGCACGGCTACGTGCGCAGTCGCTGGCGAGCGCCTGACGGTAGCAACGTCGCGATCCGGGATCAGATCCTACACTTCGTCGACGTGCGCAAGCAGGAGATGCTGCGCTGCGGCGTCAACTTCATCCATCAGAGCACGACGGGGATGGCGCACACGATCACGAACGGTTACCGCCTGCGGATAACGCGCGCCTACGAGCGACACTACTTCGCCGACCTGCTCGTCTGCTCGCCGGCGCACGCGTCGTTCACCGATCAACGACCCGAACAAAGCAGCGATCTCTACGTGTGCCACAGCCCGACGCTGTTCAACTCGCTCGGCTCTTCCAATAGCGAGACCATGGCGATCACCAAGATGATCCTCGCGGGCGGCTACCTCCCGCCCGCGACCAAGCTGCGCCTCAAGCGCAACGGTCTCTATCCGGCCGCCATGCTCTACCTGTGGAAAGCGGCGCTGCCGTATGACGTCCCGTATGACCACGAACTTCGGCATCGGGTCTGCTATAAGGCCGTCGGCAATCGCAACAGCTACCCAGAGAAGTATTCGGCAGCAGGGATCGACAAGGGTGACCTCTGCCTGCCGTTTCACCAATATGATGACCTTGAGCACATGCGCCGCATGGTCACGATCGCCAGCGGCATGCAGCATGCGCCGCCCGAGGCCTGCTTCGACGTGCTTGCAGTCTCGGGAGGCCGGAAGCGGTATGGCCTCCACAAGGCGGCGCTCGTCATTCAGAAGAAGGGCGAAACCGTGCACGTGCGCCTGTCGACCAGCCGCAGTTATGACATCGAGAGCCTTCCGTTCACACTGCGCTGGAAGCTGCTCTACGGCAACAAGGCAGCGACCCTCGAGTCCGGCAAGAAGAACGGGGAAGTCGACATCACCGTGCCGTGGGACGACGCCCTGCCCGAAGGCCGCACGGTCTTCGCTTTGATCGCCAACAACGGCTACTGCGACGGCAACCCGGCGCTGCTCACGGTCTACCGCCAGAAGGGCGCGATCCCGCCGAATGGCGGGGGCTACAAGGACTACCACTTCGACCTAACGTTGGGCAATCGCCGACCTGTGCTGCTCGATCTGCAAGACGCCTACGTGCGGCCCGGTGCGACGCTCCGGTTTCCACTGCGGGCAGTCGACCCGGAGGGTTTCTCGGTGGCGTTCTACAAGCGCGCCGGCGAGGTCGGTGAGATCCGCGGCCAGACGTTCCACTGGAAGTGCCCGCGCAAAGAAGCTCGCGGCACCCAGGTCGTAACGTTCATCGCGTCCGACGGAACCAGCGGCAACAGCTACGCCGGCAAGCAAGTCCGCATCCACGTCGGCAAGCCGAAGCTCCTGGCCCATATCACCGCCGACCATTGGATCGGCAAGGCACCGCTCGCGGTGCGCTTCTCCGCCACGAACTCGATCGCTTCGCAGCGCGCGGTGTTCGCTTGGGAGGCCTACACGCCGGCCCTCAGACGCAAGGCGACCCCCTTCGCCAAGGCGCCCAAGGGCAAGAAATGGCGCCACACCTTTGCAAAGCCCGGACGCTACGAAGTCAAGCTGACCGTCCGGCATGGCAAAGACAGCGACAGTCAAACCATCCAGATCCTCGTCACGCGGGCGGCTCCGCGCAACCGACCGGCTGACCTCAGCGTCGAAGGCAACGGCGTGCGAATCACGAACGGCGACGAAACGCCGAGCGCATTCGACAGCACGGACTTTCGGCATGCAACGGCCGGACATCCCGTCGTCCGTCAGTTTGTCATCGTGAACCGTGGCGACCGCCCTCTGCACCTCGCCAGCAAACAACGCGTCCGCATCGAGGGCCCCGGCGCACGGAGCTTCGTGGTGGTCAAACGCCCGGAACGACGCGTTGGAGCACGCGGGCGCGTGCCATTCACGGTCCGGTTTCGCCCACACGCCAAGGCCGCCCCAGTGCAGCGAGCTTTCGTCGTCGTGGCGAGCATCGCCGAGCAGTTCCGCTTCGCGATCCGCGGTTCGCGCTGAACACAGCGCACGGTCAAGGCCATAGGCCTCGCGCGACGATGACAGACGCTGACGGAGTGGTCCGCGCCAGGACCTAGGCGCAGCCACACCACGAGTCCCCTCCCCGGGCCACGATGACCGAACGCCTTCGCCCCTTCCCGGTGCTTCGCCACCTCTGCTTCTACCCAGTCTTCTGGGCCGGTTACTGCGTGTTCCGCCTCTCGACCAGGACCCCTGCCGCCGCCTATCGCAGCATGCGTAGGCTCTACACGGCGTCGCAAGGAAGATTCAACGCGCGTGTCTCCAAGTGGATTCAGCGCCGCCCTCGCGCGCAACCGATCCACCCGCGCCCCGGCCTGGTCGGCGATGCCCACACCTTGGACGCGTGCATAACCAACGCACTCGCCGACCTCGAGCGCGACGGGTTCCACCGCTTCGAACGCCCACTTCCCGCCGAAGACGTGGCACGCCTGGTCTCCTTCGCGAGGCGAACGGATTGTCGCCTCATCCCTCCGCCGACAGATGGTCCAAGACGAGCGCGGTTCGATCCCGCGCATGCCCTCGCCCCACGCTACCAGCTCGACGAGGAGGATGTGATCGCCGAGGCCGGTGCGCATTCGCTTCTCGTCGACGACACGCTGATCCACATCGCGGAGCGCTATCTCGCTGCTCCCCCGATCAACGATCTCGTGGCCATGTGGTGGAGCGCGCCTGGCGCTGCGGAGTCTCGATCGCAAGCTGCACAGCTATTCCACTTCGACCTAGACCGACTCCGCTTCCTGAAGTTCTTCGTGTACCTGACCGATGTCGGTCCAACCAATGGTCCCCATGTCCTCGTACGCGGCTCCCATCGGCGGCGGCCGGCCGCGTTCTACGCCGACCGGCGCTTCTCCGATGAGGAAGTCCTCGCAGCGTTCCCGAACGACATCGTTGAACTTGATGGACCGGCCGGGACCATCCTCGCTGTCGACACCAGCGCGCTCCACAAAGGCAAACCTCTAACTACAGGCCACCGACTCATCTTGCAGATCGAGTACACCAACACACTGTTTGGGCAACGCTACACCGAGCCCTGCGTTACCGCGGGCAGCCAACTCGGTGAGGCCGTCTTGCGCCACCCTGAGGTCTTCCGTCGCTTCTCCACTTGCGGGAGCACGGTGTGACCACCGTCCTGTCGAACGAAGTCTGTCAGGCCGCCCCGTTCAAGCGCAAGCCATTCGTCCGCCGCGTGCTCGACCAGATCCTCTACGTCGAACCCGTTCGCAAGCTTTACCTACGCTGTAGGTTCTTTTGGTACGCGCGCATCCTCGGTCGCATGCGCACCTACGACACGCATTCCGAAGCCGTGGCCAAGGAAACGATCCAGCACAATCTCCGCGGGATCGGCGACGTGGCGGTCGTGCGATCCGACGCGATCGTCAAACCGCTGTCGGTCATCGAAAGCCTTCCGCTGGACGCACGGATCCTTTGCATCGGACCGCGAGCCGAAGGCGAGCTCTACAATCTGGCCGCGCACGGGTTCTTGCTCGCGAATATAGAAGGTCTCGATCTCATCAGCTATTCACCACACATCCAGCTGGGCGACATGCACTCCATGTCCTACGCCGACGGGAGCTGGGACGCCATTGTCGCTGGCTGGGTCCTCGCCTACAGCGATGACAAGCGACAGGCAGCCGCGGAGATGATCCGCGTTTGCAAGGCGGGCGGGGTCATTGGCGTCGGGGTGGAGTTCAATCCGCTCTCGCCCGGCGACATTCGCCAGGCAATCGGCTACATACCAGGGTCGAGCGAAGTCGTCCGGTCGGTCGAGTCCCTGCTCGCCTTATTCGCTCCGCATGTCGACCGTGTGTACTTTGCGCACGAACCCACCGAAGCGCGCCGCGACAGGAAAGGTTCGGTCGTGGCAGTCTTCAGCATCAAGAAATAGCCTGCCTTCGGAGCATCGCGCATCGGACAACGCCACGCCTCTACTCTGCGGACACATCCCAGACACCGTCGTCCCACCATTGCGTCGCGACCGTCAGAGCGACCTTGTCCTCTGCACTCTCCGGTTCGATCTCCACGCCCAAGTACGCGGCAAACGCCCGGTCGTAGGCAGCGAACGCGGCGACCAGGGCATCGTGCTCACGCGGATACACCGCATAACAGGCCAGTCGCTCGTCGTCTGTGATGGCGATGACCTGCCGTGCGAGAAAACGCCCTCGAGTGTCCCGAGCGAACACGACCTGCTTGTTGACATCGAGCGCGATCGCAGCGGCCGAAGCGGTGAAGCCTCCCCCGAGACCAAGACAGCTCCCGACGTAGGTGCCGAGTCGTAGCGACTCGAGCGGATCCGACTCCAAGGCCAGCGTCACCGACCCGAACTCGCCGAGCTCGCGCGCGATGGTCAAGCCCTCGAGCCAGCGATTCTCCGAAAGCCGTGGATGCGCGCCGAGCCAAGCGCGATTGGCAGGGTGCGTACGAACGTAGTCGTCCTCGCCGCGAAAGCGCGCGCGCAACAACCGGCGCAAGGACCTGCGGTTGTCGTCGAGGCCCGTCTGCAACCGGAGTGCGTGCACCATGCTGTCGTTGAGCGCAACGAGGTCCACGTCCATCGCACCGAGGCTCTGGGCCATGTGCCTCAGAGCGGCCTCGTTGAGGCTCTCACACAGCACACGAGGCCACTCCGAACGAACCACCGCGGTGGCGCGCTCGAGCTGCGCTGTCGTCAGCATGGCCTCACCTGCGAGATGGCGACGGAGCGCCTTCGGTATCGGCGAC